>JBMYUM010000276.1:0-5718 GCA_049605375.1 Phycisphaerae bacterium
ACAAGCTGATAGGACGTACCCCGATCTTCAGGCAGCAAGCCTTTGCTCAAAGCTCCATATGAAGCGATGAGATTATAAGGTATTACCACACGTTTCCATGAGCTATCCCTTACCTGAAGGCACGTTAGGTACGTATTCCTCGCCCTTTCGCCACTCTACTTGCACCGAAGTGCTTTCGCGTTCGACTTGCATGTTTTAGCCATGCCGCCAGCGTTCAATCTGAGCCAGGATCAAACTCTTCGATTAAGATCTATTGACGATGCGACCCGCAAGCGAGCCGCGTTGTCTTTAGAAAGAAGGTTTGCCTGTTCAATCAGTCCCAGCCTTCGCTATGGACTGACCGGTCATTCAATGTTCCTCGAAAATCAGTCGTAGACCCATCTTCGATTCGATTCGCCTGCCGACCGGCTATTGCCGACAGGACTTGGGGGTTATTAGGCTTTCATCCCGCAGCTTGCCACAGACTAAGTGTCTGAAAACCAGCTGCGTTCTACTTGGATGTGAAACCCGTCTCCGTTCGACTGTGAACTCGAACTTTGACTTGGATTTTTAACACGGCGGCCGACTCGTAGAAGCCCGCACCGTCGCGTTCACATCCTCGCAACATACCAACTGTTCACTTGTCAAAGATCAACGCCGACGTATCGGCAAGACTCGTGCTGCGAGGTGTCAACCTTGCAAAGCTCTCGACCTCTCGGTCGAGCGAGCGAAGCATCATAGTGATGGTTCACGGCCTGTCAAGGCCCAACATCAGGTGTGGATAAGTCTCAATCGACTCTGTTCACACGCCCCGTTCGATGCGTAGGGCCGAGCATTAAAACACAACTCAGCTGGCTTGTCAACTCCGCTTCTCGCCGTTTTTTCATATTTCTTCGCCCGCGATCGCCCGCCTGTGCCCGAGGCCTTACACTTCCGCAAACGCCCCTGGAGCACGCCATGGCACTTATTCGCACGTCCCTCGCGTTCGCCCTCTTCCTCGTTCTCGTCGGCTGCGGCGCAGACCCGGGCTATCAGCACACCTACACCACCCGCGCCATCATTCTCTCCCTGCCCGGCGAACGCGTCACCCAGGAATTCATCGTCCACCACGAAGAAATCCCCGAGTACCGCTCGATCAACGGCTCCATCGGCATGAACGAGATGGCCATGCCGATCCCCGTGCCCGACAGCTCGCTGCTCGAGGGCTTTTCGGTCGGCGACAAGGTCGAACTCACCTTCGGCGAACGCTTCGAGCCCGACCACACGATGGGCCTGATCGCCATCGAAAAACTCCCGCCCGACACCGCGCTGAATCTCTCCGGCACCTCCGCAGGCCCCTAGCCCCCGCCGCATGATGCGCCCGGGCTAGCCGTTAATCGGAATCACTGGGTTTTCATCCTTTTGCCCAGCCCCGATTGGCGGGCGCGCACAAATGATGCGCTGCCGCGCACGGCTTCACGAACCGGGCTTGCGAACAAGACCTCTCTCCATTCATACCCCGGCCACTCATCACGCGCGCGCACCGCCGCCTCGCGCGCCCCGACCCAACGCGGGCAACCACGCCCACCACGTCGCCCAACCGTCTCCCATCGATTCATGCACGGCTTGTGTGACCACCCGATATCCACCTCGACGCGCATAACACTTTGAGTGTATTCCGGCCGCATCTTCAGGAGTCGCCGTGTCCTCGCCGCTCAACGCGCGTTAGTTGTTACGTACTCCTTCGTTTTGTTATTTCCTCGCCTGTTGCGGATCGACTTTGCCCCACCCCGACGCCCCAGACCGGCTCGAACGCTTCACCCGCCTGTGGGTGCAGAACCAACGGGCTGTCGGTGCGTTCATTCACATGTCGTTGCGCGATCCGCACCACGCCGAGGATGTCTTGCAGGAAGTCGCCGCCGACGCCTCACGCAATTTCGATCAGTACGACCCGTCCCGCCCCTTCGTCGCCTGGCTCATCGGCATCGCTCGGCAGCGCCTCGTCGACCACTACCGCAAACAGGACCGACAGCGAGCTGAGCTATCGCAAGATGCGCTGAACCTACTCGACTCTGCCTACGCCGAGACCGCCGAGGAGATCGACGACCGGCTCGTCGCCCTGCGCAAGTGCATGGAAAAGCTGCCCGAGCATCACCGGATGCTGATCAACCGGCGCTACGGCTTCGACGACGCCCTTGCCGACATCGCCAAGTCCGTCGGCTCCAACGCCAAGGCCGTCAACGCCATGCTCACCCGCGTCCGCAAGCTACTCGCCGACTGCGTCCAACAGCGCATGGAGGCGAACCATGACTGAGCCACTCAACGCCAAACAAGTCGATCGCCTGATCGCGGCCTACGTCGATGGCTCGCTGAGCGCCGCCGCCCTGCCGATCTTCGAGCGCTGGCTTCACGCCTCGCCGGAGAACCCTCGGCGTGTCGCGCGCCTGAGCATCACCGACTTCGGCCTGCGTGAAGTCTGCCAGGACACCAAGGCCGACTATCTGCTGGACGTGCTGAATCAAATCGACGACGCCGCCGGACCTGTACAACCCGTCACGCTGCATCACCTTAAGCAGCCGACCTGGCACCGCTACCGCCTGCCGCTTGCGCTCGGTGGTGCGATCGCCGCGGTACTGGTCATCGCCGCCGCGCTCATCATCACCCTGCAAGGCCCGGGTTCTGTTCCCGACTCGATCGCCGACACCACCACGCCCAACAAGCCCGGCGAGTCGGCGCAGCCGATTCTGCGGGATACCACCCCCATAGCAACCCCTGTCGTCGCCAAGATCACCGCCGAACACAACGCGGCGTGGGATCGACAGCCGGACGAATACCTTCGTCCGGGCGACCGCCTCACCCTCACCGCCGGTTTCGCCGAGATCACCACCAATCGCGGCGCGATCGCAATCCTCGAAGCCCCCGCCACGATCGAACTCACCGACAACGACAACGCCCTTCGGCTTCATTCCGGAAAGCTCGTCGGCATCTGCGAGACCGAGTCATCCAAGGGCTTTCTCGTCCGCACCCCGCA
Source organism: Phycisphaerae bacterium (assembly GCA_049605375.1). Lineage (GTDB taxonomy): Bacteria > Planctomycetota > Phycisphaerae > UBA1845 > UBA1845 > JADFOB01. The sequence goes on from JBMYUM010000276.1 coordinate 2,990, forward strand.
CATGGACGTGATCGATCTTGGCACCCGCTTCGGCGTCGATGCCTCGAAAACCGATGTGAACGAGGTCCACCTCTTTGAAGGCGAAGTTGAGGTTTCGAATTCATCCTCGGCATCGACTGAATCAGGGACCGTCAAAGTGCTTCAAGCCGGGCAGGCCTTGCGCGTCCGCTCAGGGTCATCCGAGTTGGCATTGATTGAGATGACGCCTGCCCCGTTTACTGCGATCGATCGATGGGGTGCTGTTCAACTAGTTGCGACAGGTTTTAATCAGTCGTTTGGCGACACGGATCACTACTGGCGCGTGGTGGCGGCGGATGGCCAGCCTGTGATGCCGCCCGCGGCGTTAATTGTCTCCCAACACCAGTATCTCACGGTGCCTGCCGAGTCGCCTTCGCGTTGGCTCATGCTTGAGCAAGACCTTTACTCGCCGGACTCTAACGAAATCGAATACACCTGCCGACGCGAGTTCACGGTGCCCAGCCGGATGGACCCTGCGACGACAACGCTTGTGATCCGCTGTATCGCGGACCACGACTTGATGGCCGTACGCGTGAATAACCAGCCCATCGCGTTTGAGCCCTACGCCCAACGGGATGCGACTCTTGATTTGCCCGAACGGCGTGTCGTTGAATTACGGAGCGAAAACCTTTCGCCCGGCATCAACACGATCGAGATCGATATCCGTGAAATCAAACGAAACGGCCTCAACGTCTCGGGACTCCGTGCGGAGTTCGAGTTTGAAACCCAAGCGAAGGGAAAAAAGGAATAAGTATTTTTTGCTTACCCAATACATCCCACACATCAAGGAGGCCACGATAAACAGATTCAAACAAGACTTACACGGACCGGGATCGTTTCCCGGCACCATTCACACTGATTCAATGATTGTTAACCCCATTTATAGGAGATTTGCAATGACTCGTAACCTTACACTTCTCACCGCCGCAACCGGACTGGCCCTGCTCGCCGGCTCGGCTAACGCCGCGACCGTGACCACCCTCGGCACTCAAGCCGACATGACCGACTGGCGCACATCGAGTGTCGCCAAGACCTACGACCCCGACGGCGATAATATCCTCGGCACGGACGGGTATTACCTCTTCGGCGCGGCCGGAGAAAACACCACCGGGGTAAACAATGCCAATGGCGACCTGTCCGGGTTGCCGAGCTACCTTGGCGTCTCGAGCGGGTTGACCTCGGCCCAATTCGCATATGCTTCAATCGACAATCCGGTGGATGGGAGCCCTGCGGACATCGTCAGCGGGACGACTTCAGGAAAAAACTTTTCAGAGACGCTGATTGCCACGATCACCTTTAGTTCCGGCGTGCCATCCGACTTGGTCATGACCCTGATGAACGACAATACAAATGGTGATCCGACCGCCGGTTTCGACATCCGGGCATCGGACGGCACGACCGTCCTGGCCACGGTCAGTTCGTTGGCCAGGAACGATACCCCGGATTGGCACTCCTTTAATCTCAGCGGTATCACTGACGGAGATGAGTTGCAGGTGTGGGGCTTGGCTGATGGCGTCTCAAATACTACCCGTACCACCCTTCTTGGTGGCGTGACCTTCGACGTTGTTCCCGAACCCGGCTCGCTGGCACTCCTTGCCGTGGGCGGACTGCTGATCGCCCGTCGCCGGCGTGCGTAAATACCGATCCTCCTTCACTGGCTCCGTATCCCGACGGGGGTGCGGTGCCTTTCTGTGATTCATTTATTGCAACCCTGTTCAGGGAGTTTTGCCATCCGTCGTGCGTTTACACTCATCGAACTGCTAGTCGTCATCTCCATCATCGCGCTGTTGATCGCGATCCTGCTGCCGGCTTTGAGTATGGCAAGGGAATCTGCGAAGACGGCACAATGCAGCAGTAATCTGCGTCAACTCGGTATTGCGCAGGCTGGTCATGCCGTGGACAACGATGGGCGATTCACAGATGCGCTTAAATGGGTTTGGTCCGTTAGTAATCTTCCTGACGGGACGCCATTTCCCGACAGAAAAGATCCAACTAACATTGAAACAGTGACTCAGGGAACCTTGTTTCCTTATGTCAATGACGCGACGGAGATCTACCTGTGACCGGTTTCTGCGATTCGACTCACGCCGGATACTTTCCCGTCCTCATGGCAAAGTGACCGGTTAGTACGAAATTACGTTCAGAATTGGCAGATTGGTCCTGCAAGTGGAGCACGAGCTACGCAATGGGACAATGACGAGCACACACTCGAAACAGTCCAACGCCCTAGTGATTTGGTTACCTTTTCCGAGGAAAACACTTTCAGAATACCCGGATATAGTCGGTTCACGATGAATGACGGGTTATTGGTTGGGAAACGCCGCATCAGTGAATACCCTGATATTGATTGTTTTGCTAGCTTCCATAATGTCCAAGGGGGCGATTCGACAACCGGAGATTCAAACGCGGTGTTCGTCGATGGGCATGTTGAATTTGTGAATTACCGTCAGCCCGAGATATACGCTTGGAACAATCCAGAAACTGGAGCAACGGAAAACATTAGTGCAACAGTGATGTGGTGTACCGACCGGCGGGTGGCCGGGGTCAGGCGTAGCCTGCCCCCGGAACAAATGATTGTACTTATGTCAAAGGACAATCCGTGGGCAGGCTTTGCTTGACCACGGCCACCCATTCTTGTCAGGCCCAATCCAAACCCTGATGCAATTGGTTGAGGTTTTCGTGGCCGGTATCGGTGACGATGACGAGGTCTT
>JBMYUM010000277.1:0-5710 GCA_049605375.1 Phycisphaerae bacterium
GGCTCCTAGGAATCGCCAAGACGCTACGCTTGGATTGAAACTGCTCTAGGTCATCCTGACCAAGTCGAAGGGAATGAAAAGAAAAGCCCGGATGGCTGAGCCGTCCGGGCTTTTTTTGTCGAATCACAAGTCATGCGCCGTAACCTTCCTCGTTACGGTAAGGAGGCGTTTCCGATTCGAATACTCTGCAAGTGAACCGTATCCCCGAATCCAGGTGGCGTGAAACTGACCTCAACCGTTTCGTTGCCGTTTACAAAACGACCCTCAAACTGAACCTCAGTAATGCCGGTGCCATCGTCCGTGTTGGCGTCTTGTGGCATCGGCAATTCTGCGGCAAGTTTACCTTGTTCGGCTCGAACTTGCGTCAGCCACGCCAGAATGGCTTCATCGGATACCGCGGCGTTGAACTGATCGGACGCGATCGACCGAAAACTCTCGACAGCTTCAGCATTCAACTCGGCAGCTAGCACATCCTCAACCGTTTGCGCAACCACGACCACGTTGGAAACGAGAAAGCCGACAAAGACCATCAGGAATCCCATGACCCCGCCGGCCAGAGAGATCGGTATGGACGCAATGGCAAGTGGCAGTCCCTTGCGCGTGCCGCTTGACGTGCGGATGATTCCCGCAATCCCGAACGGCAGGGCAACGGGCGACAAGCAAACCGTAAACGACATGATAAACGCCGCAATCGACATCGTACTCCAGGGGCGGCTCCCCTGAGGTGTCGGGTATGCGGGCGGAATTCCGTTGGCCATGGGCTGTTCTCCAAAAAAATTGAGCACGTTGCTGTCGGATCGGATCGGACTTCAATTCGCCGGAGCGCTGATCTCTCGGTCACACCACACCGGTGCCACATTCCCTTGGATCATACCGATCAATCCCAAACGGTCGCCGCATGCCGTGTCTGCAGGTGGGCGACCTCGGACGCATGCCGGCGCGTTCAGCATTCTCCAGCATATCCTATTCTTCAGCGATGGAAGCTCGATATTCGCCGGTGAGCGCGAAAGAAACGGCACCGATCGCTGAACGACAAGCGACGCGCCCAGCACGTCTGAACACAAGAGTCAGGGTCACATGAATCGGGCGGGACTATAGATACGGTCTATCTTGGGGTCAAACAGCTTGTACAGGCCTCAGGGCTGATTCAGCGGGCCATCGGCTGAATCGGTGTGCGAAATCGGGCGCCATTCGCTCCGCCGTGCATACGTCCAACAGCCAGCGGTTGACGGGACAGGTGCGCCAGCCGTAATATTCGGCCGATTCCGGCCTGCCGCAGGCGGGGTGTCGATTGAAGACACACTTTATCGCGGGTCGGGTATCCAGGCATTGCAGGTTTCAATCTGGGGTGTGGTTGCCGCAGTCGCTGGCGCGTAAGAGCACAAGCGGCATCGCTGCTGGGGGAGTTGGTGAATTCGCAACTTCTCGCGGCGTTTGAAATGAACGAGCCGTAAGCACGCGGTACGTGAAATCATCGACCATCCAACAAAGGCTGCATACCTTGCCTGCTGACTTTCGATATTCCAGTGAGCTGTGGCTGGAGTACTGGAGCCGTTGCCTCAGGGCCGTGAACACCGGGTTGATGTCAGAAGACCGGTGGCCGACACGGACGCAACGGAAACGATCCAAAATGTATCACGAATGGAGCTGCCCTACATGAAAGCCTCCGATTGGCACACCCCGAGCGCTCGAAATCGTCACGACGACACGCTGCGCCATGCAGCCGCGACGCCGTCACGGCTTTCCGCTTTCCGCGGTTGCCAGGCTCAGGCACGAGCCATGGCCTTCGCATCTGTTTTCGGACTGCTGCTGACCTCTTGTGGAACGGCACCCTCGCCGGTGTTCGTGCAGGGGCCGGGGCTTTCGGGTGACGATCCGCCGACGCTGACCATCATCGAGCCGGCGGACAACATCACACGTGGCCAGGGGGACAACTTCCTGATCCGTTGGACGGATACGGATAGTGACTCGGCCGCGAAGATCAGCTTTGCACTCGTAGATGCTGCGACCAATGAACGGATTTCCCTCGTCGAAGGTATCGAGGAAAACGATACGGTCGGTCCCGATCAGGTCACCATTGGAACGTCATTGATTCCGATTGGAACCTACAATCTCGTTGGGCGAATCGATGATGGTGTCAACGCCATTGTTGAGACGTTCGCGATGACCAACGACGCTATCCCGCAGCGCACACTCATTACCATTGTTGGTGCCGGTGAAGGTGGATCGACGGTTCCGCCGGTCATTACCGTGACCGAGCCTGCATTCGACCAGAGTGTCTCGCAAGATGACGTGCTGCGCATCCGCGTTCAGCCGACGCCTGATGAGCCGAACGAAGATGCACCCTACGATCCGGACAGTAACGTCACGATCTTCTTCTTGCTGGATTCCGATCAGAACCCTAACAACGATGATCCAGGCGTTGGTTCCGGCGACATCATTGTGCTGGAGACACGCACGGTCGAGATGGAGGCGACTGACGCGATTACGGCGGAAGAGGTCATTGACCTTTCTGAAATCCCGCCTCGTGAAGGTGGCGATCCTTACTTCATTCGCGTGACGATCGATGACGAAACCAACCCTCGCGTGCACCAGTACGCCGTTGGTACGATCAGCGTCGTTCAGCTCGCGGCTGGTGTCGTTGACTTGTTCGATATCGGACGCGAGACGTCCGGTGCAGTGGTCAAGGGCTTCTCGCCGGGCGGTAACCTTGGCTCGACGATCTCGGCGATTTCCGACTTCGATGACGATGGTGTCGATGACTTTATCGTTGCCGCCCGTTTCGGTAACCCGCGTAACGTGGGGCTTGTCGGTGAAGCGTATTGCTTCTATGGCCTTGACGGCACCCGCTTCGGTGGACAGATCGTGGCTAACTCCGTCGCAGAAACGGTTTCGGGTTTCATCATGGAAGCTCCACCGGTTCGACAGAGTCCGTCGACATCCGAAGGTCTCCTCTGTCGGATTGAAGGGCTTGGTCGATCGGAAGGAATTACGGACATTGACTTCGCGCCGGATATGTCCGGTGACGGACGACCGGAGATCCTTGTCGGACTCGCCCACGTTGAAGGCGCGTTTGAGGGGACCGACTGGGACCCGGGCGATCAGGAAATCGCTACCGGTGATGACAACCGAACGCAGGTTGAAGTCGTGATCCGTCAGCGCTCCGTGACGGTTCAGGAAGACAACGGTGCTGTCACCACGACGTCCAGTATCTATAACGGCGTAACCGACGTGACCATTGATGCCGAGAACCCCAACCTGGCACTCGGTGCTGAAACCGGCCTCGAGTGGGCGGACGGAACACGATGGGGTCTGATCAAGTTTGAAGATGTTCTGGACCAGCTTCCGGATTCGCCTTTCTCCACGACAGGCGACTTCCTGGATGTGGAGTCAGTCAATGCGAACCTCGAATTCCGCGTCTTCCTGACCGGTGGGTCGGCTGACGTTTTCACGCTCATCACGGATTTCAACGGCCAGACCACTTACAACAGTTTTGCGTTGCAGGGTGGTGATCCGGTCGCTGGTATCGACTACGAAGTTGAAGATCTTGGTACGGGTGAAATCGGTTCGGTTGATGCCGATGTTCCCGGTACAGTCACCGTCGACGTTCGTACACAGGTGCAGCAGCTTCTCAACGGTCTTCTCGATGATCAGGATAACGAGCTGCGATTCATTCTTGTCCATAACGGGGATGAGGGTGATGAAGCCGGTGTCCGTACCAGCGAATTCTCGCAGCAGAGCGATCGCCCGACGTTGCGTATTGACTACGAACGTGTGAATACGCAGGGTCAGCTGGGTTGCTATCCCGACGACTTGCCGAACAACAACACCGATGCGGACGACGGGTTCGACGACGGCTACTATGGCGGCGGAATGGTCGTTTACATTGACAGCGCCAACCGTTCCAACTTCCAGCCCAACGGTGTGCGTCCGGGAGAAATCCCGGCGCGTCTCGAGAATACGGTTCTCACGCTGGAATTGGCCGGGCAGCGTAACCGTACGCTGGATCGTACCGGTGTGAATGAGCAGGCCGGTGAGATCTTCCCACGTGCGGACGACTATGCTCGAGGAGGCCGTGTGGCCGGAGCGCGTTTCACCGCGGGTGGATTTGACTGCATTGACCACCTTCAGCTGAACCAACCTGCTCGCGAGGGCTTCTTCGGGCAAAACGTGGCAGCCATCGGTGACCTTAACAACGACAACCTGACAGAGGTTATCATTTCCGCACCATTCAATGAGCGGTATCTCGCTGACCTGCAGACCACTTTCGGTCCTGACAGTACGCACCTGAACTCGACGCGCTTCCGTGGCAGCATCGTGGTACTGCCGGGTGCCAGCTACAACGACACCCAGTGGGGCGATCAATCCAACCCGGAAGAATCAAACACGAACATTCCGTCCATCGACCTGCAGCGCTTCCCGCCGTTTGGTCGATGCCAGCCGGCCGTTGGTCGTGACATGTTTACGCCGCAGGATGCGTTTGAAGTGTTTGCTGAAGATGCCGATGACGAATTGGGGAACGCCCAGTCAGCCGGCGACTTCAACCTTGACGGTCTCGACGATATTCTCTGCGGCGCACCGAAGAACGATCGGTCCACCAACCTTCGTGACTCGGGTGCATCGTACGTGCTCTATGGTCGAAACGTTCTCGGTGACTTCAACCTCGGGAACGCAGACAATAATCTGTTGCGTTCACCGATGCTTCGAATTCGGGGCGAGACCGCAGGCGACCAGATCGGCTTCCGACAGGCGACCGGTCTCGACGTGAACGGTGACCGTATTGACGACGTGTTCATCTCGTCGCCGACGACCGACTTCGGTAACGTCGTTCGATCACGTTGCGGTGTCGACTTCAATGGCGATAACCTCATCGATGACGACGACTTCTCGAACGCAGATTTTAACGAATGCCAGCGTGAGACGGAGTTGATCTTCTCGGATGACGCCTGCAAGGCGTTCGACTATGACAACGATGGTGACGTCGATGACAGTGACGCAACGGTGTTCGATTGCTTGCGTGAGGGTCGCAGCGATTGCTGCGAAGGCATCGTCGACAACGGATTTGTCGGCATCGTCTTCGGTGGCGTGTTCACCGATGGTGACCGAACCATCTCGCAGATTGCCACCGATGACCTGCCGGGAACCATTTTCTACGGCTCGGCAGCCGGACATCGCGCCGGAATCGATGTGAGTTCGGCTGGTGACTTCAACCAGGATGGTTTCGGTGACCTGCTGATCGTCGTGCCAGGTGAATCGCGGCTTGATTCTGCCGGTCGTGAGCGACTTGGCGTGGTTTATCTGGTATTCGGTGGTACGCACCTGACCAACACCACCTGGAGTCTTGATCAGGTCGGTACGGAAGATCTTCCGGGCATCGTGTTCCTGAGCCCGTTTGAGAAAGGCCGTCCGAACGAGGCTGCTCCGGAAGTGGTTTCAGTCATTGGTGACATCAACAATGACGGTTTCGATGACATCGCGATTGGAAACCCGCGAGCGGACTTCATCGATGATAGTTTCCCGCAGGGCCCGAATGCGACGGATTCCGAGCTCGGTCGTCGTCGCGATGCCGGTGATGCCTACGTGATCTACGGCAACAACTTCGGCAGCAACCGAGGCGGTGCCGGGGGCTAGCCCGGGGCAGGCTCGAGCAGCCACGAAATCTGTCACGCCGATTCGAACCTTGGGGTCGGCCGTGGCGTAATAAGCGTAA
>JBMYUM010000278.1:0-5690 GCA_049605375.1 Phycisphaerae bacterium
CGGCAGTGATGGCGAAAGTTGCAATACCGATGCTGATTGTGACGGCGGAGCTGCCTGTGAATTCAACGTATGCAATGAAGGTTCTGTAAACGTGAATGATCCGTGCAGTTCTGACAGTGACTGCATTCCGGATGCGGGTATTTGTGTTGATCAGGCCGCACGATGCAATGGTCGTGAAGTTCTGAAGCGTTACAAGGGATCAGACACAGGGGTCCGGAACCGCACGTGGTTTGTGTATTCGGATCGTGAAGTCCCGTTTGGTACTGATTTTGGCGACATTATCCTGAAGCCGCGTATGAACGTGGTTCTCGCCTTTGAGCAGGACCTTGATCGTGACGGGTTGTTTGCGCGAAACGAGTTCGGATTTGGAAGCAGTGACCGTGACCGTGACAGCGATGATGACACCATTTCAGATATTGCTGAGGTGCGTGACGGTTGGGTGATCGATATTGCCGGTCGCGAGGCGTATCGTGCGTTCCCTGATCCGCGAACAGACGACTCCGATGGTGATGGTGTACTTGATGCAGATGAGCAGACTTGCGGTACCGATCCTCGTAAGCGCGATACCGATGACGACGGTATTGGTGATGCGGAAGAGATCGCAACGATGGCCGATTGCACCGTACCGCCGACGGATAATGGAAGCGGCATTTTCAACTCACTGAATCCGTTGAATCCTGATACCGACGGTGATTTCCTGTCGGATGGTATTGAGGACGCACTGGGTTCCGACAATCGCGATGCGACCGATGCCGGTGAGTTCCTTGATTCCGATGCCGACGGTGTTCCCGACAGCGTTGAGAATGCTAATGGTGGGTGGCTTGTCACGATTGAGAGGTGCTCGAACAGCTGTGTTTTCGCGTACGACGGTACCTGTCAGGAAGCCGCGCTCGCATGTGAGGTGGGGGCACCGAACGCCGGTGATGCATGCACTGTTGATAGCGAATGCAACCTTGTTGCGGAGTGCAGAAGTAATGGATTTGCCGAATGCGTGTCATCATCTGCCGGCGTCTGTAACAGTGATTCGGATTGCTCTCAATATGCCACCTGTCAGCAGGTTGCCCCGTTTGGTTTCTTCTGCGGCGGTACGTTGACGGGGGACACGTGCTTTACGGATGCCGATTGCTCGGGTGATTGTGATTTTGCTTCGCTGAATCCGTTCTGTCGAAATTCTACCAACGCCGGTTCGCCGTGCCTGGACGACATTGACTGTCCTGCAACGGCTTTTCGTTGTGGAGGCTGCATCGAAGGGACCGACTGTGCTGATTGTGGCGTGATCGAAGAGTCGATGAATGTCTTCTCTGACCCGACGCGTGGCGATACGGATTTTGATGGTTTGCCCGACTTGTTGGAGCGAACGATCGGTACGGACCCGAACAATGTGGATACCGATGGCGACGGCCTGTTGGACTACGATGAGTTTGCGAGCTTCGGTGAGTTCTTCCAGAACAACTTCCTGTTTGACGGCTTCTTCCTCTCCGACGCTGGATCACTTCAGCTGGGTAGTGATCCAACGTCTCAGGACACTGATGGGGACGGGCTTTCGGATGGATTTGAGCAATCCAATGGTTGGCGTGTTCCAACGCCGGATGGTCTCACGGTTATCGATGTCTTCTCGAGTCTGATCCTGGCCGACTCCGATTTCGACGGGTTGGATGACCTGGGTGAGTATGTTGGAGCGGACAAGGTTGCTCAGGGAAGGCCGAGTGATACGGGTGATGCGACGGACCCGAGCAGTCAGGACACCGATGGTGACGGTCGCAGCGATGGCGCGGAGCTCGCGTCAGGTACGGACCCACTGGTTCCCGACGTTCGTGTGACGGTTTCGATCGAGCAGCTGCTTGACGTGAATGGCCCTGCACCTGATCCGGGTAACCAGGAGAACTTCTTCTTCTCGGTTGATGTCCTGCTTCCGAATCAGAATCAGTCGTACACGTTGGTTGACTGGGTCGATTACTGTGACGTCCCGATTCCGACGGATTTCCCACAGATTTTCGACACGAATCCTCGCGGTTGTACGCCCCGGCAACCCTGTGGTGATCTTCCTGCGGTTGATTCGCCGATCGACATCATTGACTTGACGGCTACCGTCTCGTTCGTCATGCCCATCGGTGAACCGGTGGTGATTGATATCTATCAGGATTGGTTCACGTCGGTGGGTTGCAGCCTCGGTGGTCAGGATGTGTTCTTCGATCCGAACTACAACTGTCGACTGCGGGAGACGGTTGTGTTCGGCGCAACGGAACTTCCAGCAACGGGTGGCTACACGCTCTCTGAAATCGTGCTTTCGAATGATGATTCGTCTTGCACGACGACGTTCCCGATCATCATCGAGGCAGAGTAGCACGGTACATTCGTATCGATACAGGAATCACTGATGATGAAATTGGGAATGAAGTTCTCACTGACGATTTCCTGCTGCAGCGTTCAGCTGGCAGCAGGTATCGTCGGCGCATCCATGTTGTCGATAGCTGCCGGTTGCAGTTCGGTGCAACCCGGCGCGATGGACTCAGAGTCTGTTGCTTCAGGTGTCCTGGATTTGGGAGCCGGCGCGGTGGGCACGGCGGATGGACCGGGGGATTCTGCAGGTCTCATGAGCGGAGTCTCTTCTTCCGGCAATCCTGGTGTTCCGTTGATCGGTGCCGAGGGTGGCAACTGCTGCGAGTTGCCGGACGATGATCGGACGGGTTGCGAAAATGCAACCATTGAGTCCTGTGTCTGTGATCTGGTTCCCTCCTGTTGCGCCAGCGAGTGGAATCTCAACTGTGTCGGCCTTGCCGCAACGGCGTGTGGCAGCTGTTCGGAGTTCAGCGACGAGGAACGCGAGTTCATCGGCCTACTGGTGGATTCCGACGGTGACGGTCTTTCCGATGTTGATGAGATCATTGCAGGGTTAGACCCCTTCTACCGTTTCGATGGTCCGGACATTGATGGTGACGGCGTCTTGAATGGTGATGATGATGACGTTGATGGTGACGGCATCGACAATGCCTACGATGACGACGTTGATGGTGACGGCATCGACAATGAAGACGATGACGACATCGACAATGACGGATTGCTTAACCAGTCCGACGACGATGCCGACGGCGATGGCATCGGCAGACTTATCGACAACGATGATGATGGCGATGGTTTTCCAGACCCTCCGGATGATGACGGGGATGAGGATGACGACGGCGACGACGAAGAGGAGTGTGAGAAGAACTCTGATTGTGATGAGGACAGCGGCGAGGCGTGTTCGAATGGTGAATGCGTCTCGGTCGCGGAAGCGGCATCCAGCGGTCCGATCAGGGAAGTTGACTGCTCCGCTGATGGCGATTGTGAGGGTGGCGAAGTCTGTTTCGTTGTGCAAGGCAACGCCAATTCGCGGCCGGAGAAGCGCTGCATGATGCCAGTCGAGGATTGCAATGCCTCGAATGACTCCGATCGTGACGGCGTGTGTGATGAGGTCGACCCCGATCCGGACGGCAACGGTGACATCGACGACGATAACGATGGGATCAACGATCGCGATGAGATTGCGTTGGGTACAAATCCCAACGATTTCGATTCGGACAACGATTTTGTCCCGGACGGGATCGACTTCGATCCTCTCGACGATGAAGTTGCTCTCCCGGACAGCAGCACCGATGGTGGCGAGGCGGACGGTGACGAAGGTACCGACGCATCCAATGATGGTGAGGTCGTTGATGATCAGAGTAACGAAGGTCAGGAAGGGTCACCCGAAACCGGTGATCTGGATCTCTCCGAGGATGATGACGGAGCCGGTTTGCCGGTGAACCCCGACGACGACATGCCCTGACGCGCGATCGTTGCATGTTCGCCTGACTGGCTTTCGCCATTCAACCTAATCCATTTACGTTGGCAGGGACGCATGCTGGTTCCTGTCAACTGAGGTATTCATAATGAAACATACAGTATTCTGTTTTCACGATCCGTGCCGGCTTACGGTACATCGATCAGGGGCTCTGGTTATCCATACCATTGTTCTCGTGTTGGCGTACGGTTCGACAGTCCTGGCCGCTCCGAACGACAGCTGCGACGCAGCCAGTCTTGTCGGTGAGGGCGTCCCCGCTGCGCAAGGCAGCAATGACTCTGCGGATCAGGTCGACGAGTTCGAGTCTACTTGCGTTCCGTCCGACTATGATGTTTGGTTTGCCTACACGGCCGGCTGCAGTGGTATTGCGACGGTTGATACTTTCAACAGTGAGCAAGCCGATACGACACTTTCTGCATATTCGGCGTGCGGTGGTGAAGAGCTGGCCTGTAACGATGACACCAACGGGTTGCTTTCACAGATCGCCTTCCAAGTGTCCAACGGAACAACCTATTGGTTGCGGGTTGCCAGCCTGGGCTTGCCCGGCGATTTCGACCTCAATATCACCTGTGAGGCTTTCCCCGACAACGACAGCTGCCCGTCAGCTACTGTTGTGACTGACGGCGTCCCGGCCTGGGAGGGCGTGAATACCGGCGCCGGCGAGACCGATGATGCCGAGGCGACATGCGTGCCTTCCGATTTTGATGTGTGGTTCACTTATCTGGCGAGCTGCACGGGGGCTGTGCGTGTCGATACCGTTGGCAGCCTGCAGGCCGACACGGTTCTTTCGGTGTATGACGGTGGTTGCAACGAGCCGGAGGTTGCGTGTAGCGATGATTCCGTCGGTCAACAGGCCGCCGTCTTGTTTGATGTGATCGAGGGGCAACCGTATCTGATACGCTTGGCATCGGCCGGCACGCCGGGCGATTATGATGTGAACATCCAGTGTTTATCCGTTCCGGCGAATCAAGATTGCGAAAGTGCCCAATCCGTAACCGATGGTATGCCGTCAACCGAAGGTGATAACACGGGGGCTGTCCTTCCTGATGATGATGAGGCATCGTGTCAGCCGTCTGACCGCGATGTCTGGTTTGCGTATCAGGCGACGTGTTCTGGTGGTGTTATTGTCAGCACGATCGGTAGCGAGCAATCCGATGTCATTCTGAGTGCGTACGACAGTTGCGGCGGCAATGAAGTTGCTTGTCTTGATGATGTCGGTGGTTTGCAATCGGAGATTATTTTTCCGGTCACTCTTGGTGAGCTCAGTCTCCTGCGTTTGGCGTCATTTGGAAGTCCAGGTGATTACGACGTTAACATTTCCTGTTTGGGTATACCGTCCAATGATTCGTGTGCGTCTGCACTTCCCGTGTCGGATGGCGCGCCGGCTGCGATCGGGCAGAGTGTCGGTGCTGTTGGTAGCGTTGATGACCAGTTGAGCTGTGGGGTAATCTCAAACAACGATGTCTGGTTCGAGTATTCGCCTTCAGCCAGTGGTCCTGTGACCATTGATACATTCAGCAGTGAAGTGACCGATACGGTATTGACGGTCTATGACTCGTGCGGTGGTTCAGAGATTGTCTGCAATGATGATACCGATGGTTTGCTTTCGCAGGTATTCCTTCAGGTTGAAGCGGGTGAGTCGTACTTTATTCGACTTGCCAGCATTGGGCGGCCTGGTAACTACACGTTGAATATAAACGTTCCGAGGCCGGCGGGTCTTCTGGCGGATTCGAGCATCGACGTGTTTGGGAACGAGATCAAGTGTACGAGTGACGATGACTGCCTGAACGAATCGGTTTGTCTTGGCGATCGGTGCTATGCACCCAAGCATCGCTACCTCTCCATCGAGGCCAATCCGGCTAATGCCGGT
>JBMYUM010000279.1:0-5688 GCA_049605375.1 Phycisphaerae bacterium
TTTATACCGTCAAAGCCGTGGCAATGGCGTCGCCTGAGGCGCAAGCGGCGTCGAGGATCTTATTGATCCAGAGATCCTCGAGCCCAAGTCGGCGCAGACTCGCTTTTGCGGCGTGCACCTGATTGAGCTCCGACGTCGTCACGACAACTTCGACGCGTCCACTTTCGACTTTGACGACGTTACCGATCTTCGCCGACTGCATGTCCTTGCTCCTTTTGCCGATGACGGGCTCGAGTCTGTTGTTATCAGACAGCGTATTCGGGGTCTGCGGTCTTGGCGTTGACCGTTGCCCCCTATGCCTAACGTACGATTTGCGGGTGTATCTTGAGCGTTGTCGTGCCGGCGCGTTGGTGTTTGGCGATGTTGTTCGGATTGGGTTCTGCGTGTTGTGTTATCGGCGTCAAAAAGTGGGCTGAAATTTGCTACATTTTCGGAGGCGTTGCTGGTATTCGGCAGACGATCCTGTTATTCTAAGTCTTGTGAAATTCACAGCTTGGCTGCAAGAATTCACAGCCCGTCGATTGGGGTACGTCTCCCGACTAGCTCAGTCAATTCGGACCCAGCACGCATGACAATGGGGCACGATGTCCAGATATCGTGTCTTGGAGACCAGTGACGGTTTGGGGTTTTCGGGCCTGCTTTGGTTCCGAGTCTGCTTTGTTGCTGGGCCTCGTTCCTGGGCCTCGTTCCTGGGCCTCGTTCCTGGGCTTCGTCCTTGGGCTTCGTCCTTGGGCTTCGTCCTTGGGCAAGGCGGCTGGTGGTCTGAATCGCGATTTCGAAATGCCATTTCGAGGTGCGATTTTGTGCCAGGATCCGTTGATCAGCGATAAAATCGTCTCTTTGGACGTTTTTTCGCGTGGTTTGGGTTGATTCGGCTTTATGGCCGATATAGTATCTGCAGGTGTGCGGAAATCCGCAAGCCGATTTCCGGCTAATCACCCTGTATCAAAACTTAACTTGCTTCCACTCGCTGCGGCACCCTTTTGACCGCGCCAATACTATGGGGTGCCGCACGCCTTTTTTACTCACCCAATTTTCGTTCTCTCTGTTTGGTATGCCGCGTTCCTCTTGATGCTGTGCTTGCCTTTTGAATCGGTGCTTGCCTGGCGTTGAAGTGGTTTCCTGTTGATGTGGTGCTCCCCCATCCGCTCCAGTGCCTGTCGATTCGCAGTCTTATCGATTCTCGCTTACCCCATGTTTGCGACATCGACGACAGGTCGGCTCATGGGTGTCGCAGTTTGTCGTGGTTCGCGCATGACTTTGGTGATGTACGCGGTTCGGAATGGTCGGGGTGACGTCCGAGAATTCGCTTGCACCGTAACGATCAATTCGGTTACGCTGGATGTACGGTTTGGGGAATGGCGATTGTGATTCGTGTCATGCAACTTCCCTGGTTGCGTATGGTCCGTTGCGTGGCCCGTCATCAAGCCTTCACCTCTTTGCGTCATGTTTCAATTCTCGTTTGGGGTCTTTGGTCACGGGGATGGCCAACCGTTTTGACCGGAATGCGTTGGCGGGAATCTGCTGTTCATTGTGCAAGTTGGGGCGCGATTTACGTTTTTTCGGCTTGCAGATCCAGGATGTTCTCCCGTTCACGTCTGTTCGCATTCGTTCGGCGGTTGTCCACGAATGAAAGGAACACAACATGTCTGGTTTCACTCTCGTTAACTGCCGGGTGCCACAGCGTTTTGTATTGTGCCTGATGGCGGTGATGGCTGTTCAGGTTTGCAGTGTGCGTGCTGACGGCGAGCTGGCGCCGTGTTGCCTCGATGGTGCGTGCGTCCTGGAGACTGCGTCGGCGTGTCTTGCTGGTGGCGGGACGCCCGATGAGGAGGCGTCGGATTGCCTGACCAGCGATACGTGTGTCGAATGCCCGCTGCTGGGAGCGTCGAACTGTCAGCAGGCGGAAGGCACGTTCATTTTGCAGGTGGATCGGGCTTACTGGCCTGAAGGCGGTCGGAGTATCGACGATTTTTCGGCCGCATCGAGTGGTCCGTTGGATCGTATCTGCTGGTGGCCGGCGTTCTTCAATCCGACGCTGGGGCTTGAGTGTTACGCGTTGGACCAGCAACCGCCGGACAACTGGCAGATGCGGCTCTACACAGACGCCGGCGGGCTGCCTGGATCGGAGATTGGTTCCTCTCAGGTGCTGGATCCGGATGCCAAGGTGTCGCTGGGGGATACAAGTCGAATCTGGCTATTCTCAGCCCCTGTTGAGACGCCTCCCACACTTGATGAGGGTTCCTGCTATTGGCTTGAGATTTCCGGCGAAGGCAATGCCCCGGACGGTTGCAGCGTGTACTGGGCGACGAGTGCAGACGGCAACCAGTACAGTATTCGCGATGGCGATGGGATCATCGGTCCGGACGACGTGTTGACGCAGATTGGTATGAATCCGCCCGATTTCAATGTCGACCTGCGGTTTTGCGTGAGCGTTGGCATGGACGGTCCGGGGTGCGGTGAGTTTACCGGTGCGTGTTGTGAGGCCGGCGAAATCTGTACGGACGGCGTTAGTGCGGCCGAATGTGCCGCGACCGGTGGTGTCTACCGTCCCGGTGAGTCGTGTGGCGCGCCGGATGTGTGTCCACCTGAATGCGAGGCTCCGCTATGCGTCGACGCGGTTGATCTGAACGCTCCGGGCGAAGCATGCGAGAGCGGGTTCCCGTGTCAGCGCGATTACGATGTGACGTTCTGCGATTCGACACCTTTCGATGTGGAGGACTGCGAAGTTGGTTCCGGAAACACCGGTACGACTTCGCTTGGCGCCGTCAGTTGGTTTGCGGTCACGCCGGGTGCCGGGGAAACCGGCACATGCACGGTATCCGCGTGTTCGCAAAATAACTTCGATGGCGTGATTGCCGTCTATGAGGGGTGTCCGTCCAATCCCACGACAGACGCTGTCGGTTGCGGCGACGATACGTGTGGCGAGGGCGGCGGACCGGCGACCGTCAGTTGGACGTGTTGCGAGGGTGTGACATACCTGGTCGCGGCCGGCGGTTGGAACGGCGAATCGGGAAGTGGAGTCCTGGAGTTCTCGATCGACGTCGGGCCGACGCCGGCGTGTGGGGACATACCTGCCACGCCGCTGGGGAACGATGCGTTCGACGTTGAGGGAACGGTCAAGGAGTGCGAGACCGATACAGATTGCAAGCTCGGCGAAACCGGCCCGGATCCTCAAACCGTCTGTCGCGACAGTTCCGGCGACGGCGAGCCGAATGCCTGCTACGTCGCGCGGAACAAGGTCTTGTCGGTCAGGCCGAATGGTGACAATGCCGGGGGGAGTTTTGCCTATCGTATCAGTTTGCGAACCGGCCCGAATACGTTTGTGCCGCTGGGATTCGCTGATGAGCCCTTCGATATCACGACTTTCGCTCCGGGGCCTTCCCTGTTCCACGTCAGCAAGATCGTCGATAGCCCGTTCTACACTGATTGGACCGCGCTGGAAGCTGAAATCCTGACGATTGCGGATTGCGAAGTATCTCCGGCAAACGAGTATGCGATCCAGGTTATAGCGGAAGGCGATGACACGCAGGATGAGAGTCGTTACTCCCTAACGCTTCTTCTGCCAACAGTGTCGTTGTCCGGCGATGTAACCGGCGGGGGTGGCAATCCGCCAAACGGCTCTGTTACGCTTGTCGACGTATTCGCTGCGGTTTGCGGATTCGGAGCAGGTTGCAGCGGCGTTCCTCACGATTGGCTGGAATTGGATCCTGTCAGCGTTTCGTTGGTCGTTAATCTGGCCGATGCGTTTCGAGCGGTGCAGGGATTTCAAACGGTCGGCGAATATGGTGGTCCGGAACCTCTGGAATGCCCGTAGTTGACGTCTCCTGTTGAGTGGTAACGCCGAATTTGGGCCTATCTCGTGCTTTGCGGGGGGGTGACTCGACAGTTTGCTGCGGTCCCCCCCTATAATCAGCCGATCGATAGGCAGGAATCTGAGTATTCGTCGGTACCATTCGGCAAGGAGATGCCATGTCGACCACACAAACAGTCGAGCATTCCCGGATAGATAAGCTGCAGGCCGCGATCGCGCCTTCGCTGGAACGCGTCGCCCATCACGACCTGTTTTCCGCCATCCGTTCCCTTGATGACGTTCGCGTCTTCATGGATCACCATGTGTATGCGGTTTGGGATTTCATGTCCCTGTTGAAGGCGTTGCAACGGCAATTGACGTGTACGTCAACGCCTTGGGTTCCGGTCGGTAGCGGCTCAACCCGCCGACTGATCAATGAGATTGCGTTGGATGAGGAAAGCGACGAGCTTCCTGACGGTCGCTGTCTCAGCCATCTGGAATTGTATTTCGATGCGATGACGGAAGCAGGCGCGGACATTGAAACACCGCGCGAGTTCGTCAGCCGGATCACTGAGGGCTACACGGTTGAACGTGCTCTTACCAGCGTCGGTGCCCCACCGGCAGCGCAGTCATTTGTGACTGACACGATGCGTTTTGTCCTGAGCAGTCAGCCGCATATCACCGCCGCGGCCTTCACCATCGGTCGTGAAGAGGCGATACCGGCCATGTTCACGTCACTCGTCGACCAGATGAGTTCCGCACAGCCTGAGTTGACGACGCTCAAGCTTTATCTTGAACGCCATATCGAACTTGATGGTGACAAGCACGGGCCGCTGGGAATGAAGATGTTGGCCGAGTTGTGTGGCGACAGTGATTCGTCGTGGGAATCGGCGACCGACGCTGCGGTCAGCGCCTTGGCATCACGCTGCCACCTATGGGACGGCATTCTCCGCGTCATCGAGCACAGCCGACAGTAGATCAAATTCGGGAGTCCGCTGCGTTATTCGCGGCGGTCTCCGTTCCTTTCCCCTCTTGTTCGATTCTCCCTGGTCGGGCTTTCAGCAGTACGCAGTATCCATCATCCCGACAATTTCAAACATAACCGTTCGTAACATCCCGCTGTTTTTCACGTCCCGGACTGCATGATCTCGCGTTGTCTTCGCTTGTCGACTGGCGTAGGATCAGGCAAACAATGGCTTTGTTTCTGTTGCCCGATACTGAGTGCGTTCAGCGGTATGCCCCATCCGAATAATCATCGCTATGCCCAACCTCGCTATGTCCATCCTTGCAATGACCATGCTCGCGCGGCCTTGGGTCTTACGAGTTTGATCTGGATTGTGGCGGTAGCCTTGGCGGCGTTGCTGGGTGTCTTCATGGCTGCCGGCTCGCTTTCGCGGGACGAGGGCTCGCAGCTTCGCACCACGAACGAAGCCATCGATCGACCGTTCGTGTCCTTGCCAGACCGTGCAGGCTTGAAGAACCTGTTTCAGCTTGGTGATGAGATCTACAGCGGCTCGGCCCCTTCCACCGCAAAGAGTTTCGCGGTGTTGGCATCCCTGGGTATTCGAACCATCATTTCGGTGGACGGCGGACGACCCGATCTTTCGGCGGCTTCAGCGCGTGGGTTTCGCTACGTGCACATTCCTCTTGGTTACGACGGCATCAATGAGGGTGAAGGCCTTTTGCTCGCTAAGGCGCTTCTCGAATTGGAGCGTCCGATCTATGTCCACTGCCATCATGGCAAGCACCGTGGGCCGGCGGCTGTTGCGACCGCACTCGTCATGCTGGATGAGTTTTCCATGAAGGCCGCTCAAGACTTCCTGACGGTCGCCGGCACATCACTTCACTACGACGGTTTACTTGCATCTGTTCATCAATCTACTCCTGTCGACAAG
>JBMYUM010000280.1:0-5682 GCA_049605375.1 Phycisphaerae bacterium
CAGGTGCTCATGTGACGGCGCAGGCGTTGCAGGAGGCGGGGTTGATTCGCAATCTGCGTCATCCTGTCAAAATTCTCGGCAACGGCGACCTCAGCAAGAAGCTCAAGGTGGACGCAGCAAAGTTCAGCAAGTCCGCCCAGCAGAAGATTGAGTCCGCTGGTGGCTCGACCCAGGTTGTGGGAGCGCGAGAGCAGCAAAAGTGATCGCCTGAAGGCGACCCATCGGTCCGAAGACAGCGAACCTTAAACAGCGATCCAAAGACGCAGTAAAGGTCTAGATCATGATTTCAACGTTCCTGAACATCTTTCGCATCCCTGAACTGCGGAACAAGATTTTGTTCACGCTCGGCATGCTCGGGATTTACCGCATCGGTTTCTACATCCCGGTTCCGGGTGTCGACCAGCTGGCCATGAACCAGGGTTTGGCTGGTGGTGGGACCGGTGGTTTTGACAACCTCATGCAGCATTTTCAGCTGTTTACCGGTGGGAACCTGCGTCAGAGTACAATCTTCGGGCTGGGAATTATGCCGTACATCACGGCCTCTATTATTTTTCAGCTTCTGGTGACGGTGGTGCCCTCCCTTGAAAAGCTCTCCCAGGAAGGGGAGTCGGGGCGCCGTAAGATCCAGGAGTACACCCGATACGCGACGGTTGGCATTTGCCTGCTCAACGCCATGGTCTGGATGCGTTTTCTTGCGACACAGAATTACATCTTCCCGCAGTACGCAGGTCCGATTCTTGGCTTGTCGTTCACCTATTTCCTCTTCTCGCTCATGGTGCTGACCACCGGAACGATCTTCCTGATGTGGCTCGGTGAGCAGATTGACGAATACGGTATCGGAAACGGAATTTCGCTCATCATCATGGCCGGTATCGTGGTCAACATGCCGAGCGCTATTCTGGAGATCTGGCAGGGACAGTTGGACGCCACCAAGATTATCCTGCTGGTTGTCCTGTTTGTGGGTGTCGTTGCCGGCTCGATTCTGATTACGCAGGGGCAGCGTCGAATTCCGATCCAACAGGCCAAACAGACGCGTGGTCGCCGGGTAGTTGGCGGGCAGCGTCACTATTTGCCACTTCGTGTGAATCACGGTGGCGTGATGCCGATTATTTTCGCTAGCTCGATTTTGATCTTCCCGGGTATCATCTTGGGTGCGTTGTCCGGTTATTTTCCGAGCAGCACGTTGATGCGAGACCTGGCCGCAGCGTTCCAGAGTGGAAAGTTCCTCTACATTCTGCTCTATGTGGTGGCGATTTACTTCTTCGCTTACTTCTGGACCACGGTTCAGTTCCGGCCTAAGGAAATGGCCAACAACCTGCGTGACTACGGTAGCTTTATCCCGGGACTTCGACCGGGTAAGCGAACCGCGGACTATCTGGAACGCGTGATGCAGCGTATTACGTATGTCGGGGCTGCCTTCCTTGCATTGATCGCGATCATCCCGACATTGGTGTCGAGTTCGCTGGCCATTCCGTTCTCCGTGTCAGCATTCCTCGGAGGTACGGGGCTGCTGATCGTCGTCAGTGTTACACTTGACCTCGTCCAGCGAATTGAAGCTGGTTTGATCATGCGTAATTACAAAGGCTTCCTCGGTGGTGAAGGCCCGATCAAGGGTAGTCGCCCGACCTAGGAAGGCTGTGGGCTGAAGCTTGTGCAACCAGGGTCGTCGTGCGAAGTCGTTGTGACGACCGGGAATAAGTGAGACTTGACGGGAGTTTTTGCCGGGTGCGAACAGCCGGGGTCATACTGAAAAGCACGCGTGAAATTGAACTGATGCGGGATGCCAATCGGGTGGTGTTCCAGGTTCATGAACGAATGCGTGAGTTGGTGGCTCCAGGTATCTCCACCGCTGAGCTCGATCAAGTTGCTGAAGAGATGATTCTTGAGGCCGGCGGTGAGCCGCTTTTCAAGGGCGTCGAGAACCCACAGGCTGATTTTCCTTTTCCGGCGGTCCTGTGTACGAGCGTGAATGACGTGCTGGTTCACGGAATTCCGGACGACGAACCGCTGAAGGAAGGCGATGTTGTCAGTATCGACTGTGGTGTGCGGCTCGCAGGTTATTGCGGCGACGCTGCACAGACCTTGCCAGTCGGTAAGATAGATAAGAAATCCGAGCATCTGCTGGATGTCACACGTGGTGCGCTGCAGAAAGCCATTGACCTTATGGCGCCGTACCGCATGTGGAGCGAGATCGCTCGGGAAATGCAGAAGGTCGTTGAGGACCAGGGCTTGTCAGTGGTCCGCGAGTATGTCGGGCACGGTATTGGCAGGCAGATGCATGAAGAGCCGAAGGTTCCTAATTACTGGGATTCTCGGCAGGCTGCGTCTGATTTCGAGTTGGTGCCGGGGCTCGTACTCGCCGTAGAGCCGATGGTCAATCTCGGGTCGCACCTGGTAGAGCCACGTGGACCAGGCCGTTGGGCCATTGTCACGCGTGACGGAAAGAATGCGGCTCATTTTGAGCATACGATTGCCATTACCGACAGTGGGGCTGACGTCTTGAGCGACGGCCGTTGATGTCGTGGGTGAGAACGACTGGGTGGCAAGCGACTGATTTGTCGTCAATCGCCGCTCGTTAGGAAGGTGAATGATGAAAGTTCGAGCCAGCGTAAAACGCATGTGTGAAAACTGTAAAGTGGTTCGTCGTAAGGGTGTTGTCCGCGTGATCTGCACCAACCCGCGTCACAAGCAGCGTCAGGGCTAGTTAGAAGCCCTTGAACGGTGGTGACGAATTGGTCTTGGTGAGCAGGTTGGTTTTGGTGGGCAGGGCAGCTGCTCCGCCATGGCACCGTGGTGTCTCTGGCACCGAATAAGGCGAATTCGCGAAGATTGATAACTGTCGATGGTTGATCGACGTCGGGTATGCTGACTGATTTCCGTTTTGGAACGGGCGGTCCTGCCCAGGGAGCTTGAAAAATGCCGCGTATTGCTGGTGTTGACATTCCGGTAAACAAAAAAGTCGAGTACTCGCTCCGTTACATTTACGGTGTTGGGCCGAAGTTTTCCCTGGAGATTCTGAAGGAATCACAGATTGACCCCGGGGTTATGACCAAGGACCTGACCGAGGAAGAAGTGGCCCGGATTGCTGCGGTGATCGACCGCGGCTATCAGGTCGAAGGACAACTGCGACGGGCGGTGCAGGGTAACATTCAGCGACTCAAGGAAATCCGATGCTATCGTGGTTTGCGTCATCGCGCTCACCTGCCAGTGCGTGGTCAGCGAACGCGAACTAATTCACGGACTCGTAAGGGGCCGAAGCGTACGGTTGCCGGCAAGCGCGGCGTTAAGGAAATGCGTTAATAGCCCCTGATTCGGAGTGCACAAGTGGCGAAAAGAGGCGGTAAGAAAAAAGTACGTCGGAATGTAGCGCGAGGTGTCGCGCACATCAAGGCCAGTTTCAACAACACGCTCGTCACCATTACGGATGTGAATGGCGATGTGCTGTGTCGTGCGTCTGCCGGTACCGTCGGTTTCAAGGGGACGCGAAAGAGTACACCGTTTGCGGCACAGCGTGCCGTTGAGCAGGCTGCATCGGCGGCCAGAAAAATGGGTATGGTTGAAGTGGAGGTGAAAGTTCGGGGACCAGGCAGCGGTCGCGACTCGGCCATTACGGCACTTGTCTCGGCTGGATTGCGTGTGCATTCCATCGAGGATGTCACGCCGTTGCCGCACAATGGTTGTCGCCCGTCGAAGAGACGACGCGTCTAACCTTCCGAAATCCGGGATTGAAAGGAGCCGTAGGTTGGCATTTCGTCAGGGTTGACGATCGCCGGCATGCGGTCTCGATGCGTAAGGAAGGTCACTGCCCGACCAGGGCCCAGACTTGGGCGGTGGGTACGAATGACCTTAAATCTGACAGAAAAAACCCCGAGAGGAGATCAACCCGATGCGCATAAGGTGGCGAGGTTTGGAGTTACCCGGTCGCGTTGCCAAGAGCGATGGACCATCGTCTGAGTCCTATGGCCGATTCACGGTGGAACCGTTCGAGCAGGGATTTGGTACGACGATCGGCAACTCACTTCGGCGTGTGCTCTTGTCCAGCCTGGAAGGCGCAGCTATCACCGCGATGAAAATCGAGGGTGTAGCGCACGAATTCACCAGTATTGACGGTGTCCTGGAAGACGTAACCGACATCGTTTTGAATGTGAAAGGGCTCATTGTCCGCCTCGATGGCGACGGCCCGATGAAAATTACAGTCTCCCGACAGACGGCAGGCGCCGTTACCGGTGGAGACATTGAGTGCGATCCGTCGGTGACGATTGTCAACAAGGATCACCATCTGGCGACGTTGACGTCAGACATCAATTTCACGATGGAAATGACGATTGATCGCGGACGCGGTTATGCAACCGCGGCCCAGAATCGTCGGGCGGATCAGGAAATCGGTGTCATTCCGGTTGATTCGGTATTTTCTCCGGTTGTGCGTGTCAGGTTTCGGACCGAAGACATGCGCGTCGATGACCGAACCAACTATGACCGCCTGATCCTGGAAGTATGGACGAAAGGCACGGTTCTTCCGGAAGATGCGCTTGTTGAAGCGGGCATGATTCTCCGTAAGCACCTGAATCCGTTCGTCATGTACCACGAATTGGGTGAGCAGATTGGGCCGGTGCCGGCCAGCACGGAAGAGACGTCGACCGAGAAGGACAGTGCTCTGGAAGAACTCCTCAGCAAGTCCGTTTCGATTCTGAATCTTTCCGTCCGTGCGAGCAATTGCCTGGAAGCGGCACGAATCAACACGTTGCGTGATCTGGTGACCAAGACAGAATCCGATTTGCTGCGTGTTCGCAGCTTTGGAAAGACCTCGCTCGATGAGGTTGAAAGCAAGCTTGCCGAAATGAATTTGGCGCTTGGCATGAAGCTGGATGGCGATAGCAGTGGTTCGACCATGCCTGGTCAGTCACTGGGGCCGATCGGTGGAACGTTCGGTGGTGGTCAACTTCCCGGTGGGGGTATCGGCCCGACCGAAGTGTTCACCATGGGCGACTGAGCGGCGAGGTCGTCGGTTTCAGACTAGACCGACAGAAGACGCGAGTCTTTGTTCGACGAAGAAGTAAAATTTGGTTTGCAAACATCGATGACATGTCATCGGTAGAGAATCATCGGTAAAGAATCATGAGACACCGAATTCATCAGAAGAAGCTGAATCGTACGATGGAGCACCGTCGTGCGATGCAGCGCAACATGGCACAGAGCCTGTTTGAACATGGCAGCGTGACAACCACCCTTGCCAAGGCCAAGGACATTCGACCCTATGTGGAGAAGATCATCACCCTCGCGGTGAAGGTCCGGAAGCACAAGTCGAGTGATCCGGCTGCGTCTCTGCGAGCACGACGTCGCATCCACAGTCTGCTGGGTGACCGCAGTCTGATCCCGGTTGCGCACCTCGAAACGTACGAAGCCATGTCGGATGCCGCTCGTGAGAAAACGATGCGGATGCCGAGCGGTCGTCGGCATCGGACTGGTGAGGCCAAAGGGCGGCTCGCGTTTACCGCTGAGTCCGTTGCATACCGACTGATCGAGAAAGTCGCGGAACGGTTCGAGGACCGTCCGGGAGGCTACACCCGTTTGATCAAGCTCGCGAAAGTAAGGAAGGGCGACAGCGCTCCAACCGCTATTGTGCAGCTGCTGGGCGAAGAAGAGACGCCGGGGTCCTTGCCGAAGCCGGCCAAGTCTGCTCGT
>JBMYUM010000281.1:0-5658 GCA_049605375.1 Phycisphaerae bacterium
TGACGGGCGCTCGTCAGAATCGATCCAAGCAAGTTCGCCGGCAATCGCCGGCACGGCCGGGATCAGGCTCAGGAAAGTCCACCACATTTGCGACATGCCAAGGCTCCGGGTGGCGATGTATGAATCCCAATAGTCTATCGAAAAAGGCCCTCTGATGCGAATCAGTTCGGCGCACATCTGCTGACAGTCACTGGCTCATTGCTACTTCGGCGCGTTCGACTTCTCGTTTTCGTCGCCTCGGGATTCGCCACCACCACAGCACGAGGCCGGTCGATGATGTCAGTATCGCCATAACGCTCATGGCCGATAGCAACCAGTGGTTGAAGTTTTGCCTACCCCGGTAGTCCATGATGTGCAGCATCCAGAAGAAATCGAACGTGCGCCACAAGCTGTTGCGTCGTTTGGTTACCGCCCCGGTGACCGCTGATAGGTAGATATGCGGTTCTCGCGGATGATCCAGGATGACCTGGTAAGCGGGCAACAACTCACCACGATATTCTCCGGGCGGATTCTCGGTGATTAGTTGGACGGAGCGCACATTGGCTTCGTGCTTGAAGTCGCTCAAGGCGATTCTTTTCGCATCCTCCTGCGAAATTGTTTCCTGAAACTCGCCTGTTGTTGCATCAACCCTGCATGATGGCTTGCTTCCCTTGTAGAGTTCGTAGACGAGTCGATCCAACCGGTTGGTGAGAACGATTCTTGTTACTTGATCTAGGCCATTTACTTTAGCCGCGGACATGGCTTCTCGCGGAGTCACGGCAATCTGATCGACTGACAGCTGCTTCGTTAGAACGGATGCACGGTCGGTGTTGCCTCGAACATCTTCGATGTCCAGGATACTGAAGACGAAACCGCCGATGCTCCATGCCAGGAGTTGCAGGCTGACAATCAATGCCAACCAGCGATGAATGAAGAACCACTTCTTGCGCGCGGGCATGCGTATCGCCTCCTGCGACCAAATGTGGGTCGCACGTTGGTTGTGAGCGGTTCGCCGGGCCTGATTAGGCTGCCGCGAATTGACGCCTAAACATGAGCGATCCAGATGTTAGCAGCAGCAACGCCATAGCGATCGCACCCCATTCTGATACGGCGGGAACGATACCTTCAGGGTCGGGCAGTACGGACGGCAGAATCCAGTCATCGAGCAGATTGAAGATGGCCGATGCTTGTGAGCCTGCTGCCTGCTGCGACACCGTCCAGTCCGAAGTCGCCACTACTACAAGGTCGAGGTTCGGCACGACGAAAATGAACTGACCTCCGTATCCCCATGCGAAGTAGGCGCCGTGATCGCCGAACGTATCGCGCCACCACCACGCCCCGTAGCTCCTGCTTCCCGATACCCAGGCATCAGGAACAAGTTCACTGGTTGACCAGGATACCCAGTCAGCAGGAACTATTCCGTTTGAGTCAAGGGTTCCGCCGCGCAGATAAAGTTCACCGAAGCGAGCCATGTCGCGCGGCGTGATGTAGACTTCAGCTCCACCAATGTAATCGCCCTGGCGATCAACATCCCACCTTTGCACCTTGATACCAAGCGGATTGAGTAGGTTCTGTGCCGCATAATCCGGAGGTTCCATGCCCGTTACTTCGCGCAGCATTGCACCCGCCAAATGCGTCAGGCCGGTGCTGTAGAGAAAGGCCGTGCCTGGGTTGCCACTCATCGGTTGATCAATGACATACTGATGAGGGTTGTCGCTGGCGAACCAGGGGCCCAGGTTATTCTCGTTCCAACCGAGCCGTGTTGTCATCGTCACGACATGTTGGATCTCTATGTCGAATTTGCGCGGATCGGTTTGGTTCTTGAACAGGCTTGGCATGATAGCGGCAACGGTGTCGTTGATAGACGCGAACTGCCCATTCTCCGCGGCAATGCCCACCAGCGCGGACAGAAACGACTTTGATACGGACTTCACGTTGCCGCCCATGCCGCGCTCACAACCGCCAAAATACTCTTCCCGCACGAGCTTGCCATGTCGAACGACCAGTAGCGAGTAGAGCGATTCGTTCAGTGACGCCTGCCCGTAAGCCTGATTCAAGAGTTCGGGATCAATGTTTTCTGCGGCGGGCGTTGACTGGCTCCATGGGTATCCTGGTTCCGGAGGATAGAGCGACGGAACGTGTCAGTTGCCGGCAATCGGCCGCCAAGGCCATCGGGTAGTGCGCAGAGCGATCACGAGATCGGCCGGCCCGGGGGAATGAGAGTTGCGTACACTGATTTCGTTAGCCGTAGTGTCAAGCACGCCTATGGTGTCGACGCCGTCACCGTCCCAGTCACCGATGATAGGAAAACCATCAACAGGACCAAACTGCACCACGATTTCGGCGGCACCAGCCGTGTTCGTGTCTTTCAAGTGAAACGTGCCGTCGGCAGGCGTGTAGACACCAATGCTGTCGTCTCCATCTCCATCATAGTCCCCCGAGACGGGGATGGATGCGGCGAGGCCGAACACGAAATCCAAGTCGGGCGGTCCAGCCGTGTTGGAGTTTCGAAGTTGAAACCGCTGGTTGACATTGTCGTACGTGCCGATCGTATCGGTGCCATCACCGTCCCAGTCTCCGACGATGGGGTAAACCGCAGGCCCCTTGTCACCGCCACCTCCTTCGCCGAAGGCGGCAATGATGTCATCGTCTCCGGGAGAGCATTCATTGCGCAAGTGAAACTGAGCTGCCCCAAAATCGTAAACTCCGATTCCGTCGAGCCCGTCGCCATCCCAGTCACCTGCGACAGGAAGGGTCAGACTGAATCCCGTGCGGGTCGTGGGGTACTGTAGCTTGAGATCGAACCCATCGCCGTCGTTTCCTGTCTGAATCTCGAAGTGGCTTGCATCTGTGAAGAACACGGCAGGTCGATCAGCCGCCGCGGATAGCGAAATTGGAAGGAATGAAAATGCGACGGCAAGCAATTGTGGGTTGGTCCATATGCTCGGCTGGATCGACATAACTATTCCTCTCGCGTAGCGTCCTTGGGACCGTTCAGCTTATTCTACCGTTCTCCGCGATGGTGCGCCTACCAGTGATAACGCGAATGCGCTTCTCAATCGAAGCCGGTATTCGCGCGTTCAATAAACGTAACGCGAATGGTCAGGCTCCAAGGCCAAGAGCTACGATTGCGTTGCTGCGACCGGTTTGGCTTCGATTGCAGCCGTAGTTTTCAGTTTTGCTTCAGCGGACGCGCAGTAGAGTACAGGAACCACCAGCATCGTGATCACTTCAATCAACATACCGCCAAAAGATGGAATCGCCATGGGCACCATGATGTCGGAGCCGCGCCCGGTTGACGTCAGCACCGGCAACAGGGCGAGTATCGTCGTGGCGGTTGTCATGAGGCATGGCCGAATTCGGCGCTTCCCGGCCTCTAATGTCGCCAGCCTGGCTTGCTCGACAGTTTCTGGAGCTTGTTTTCGAAAGGAATCACGGAGATAGGTTGCCACCACGACGCCATCATCCGTTGCAATGCCAAACAGTGCCAGGAACCCCACCCAGATGGCGACGCTCAAATTGATGGTGTGCACCTGGAACAGATCTCGGAGGTTGGTGCCGAATAGCTCGAAATCAAAAAACCATGGCTGTGCATACAACCAGATCATGATGAATCCACCGGACCACGCTACGAGGATTCCCGTAAAAACGAGGCCGGTCGTCGTCGTCGATTTGAACTGAAGGTAGAGGATCATGAAGATGATAAACAGGGCCAGCGGAAGCACGATCATGAGCTTCTTCTCTGAGCGAACCTGGTTCTCATACGTGCCGGCGAAACTGAAGCTCACACCGGCGGGAATGTCCAACTCGCCTGATGCGATCTTGGTCCGCAAGTATGCATCGGCCTTTTCAACCACATCGACCTCTGCATAGCCTGGCTTCTTGTCAAAGAGAACGTAACCAATCAGGAACGTATCCTCGCTCTTGATGACCTGTGGTCCCCGCAAGTACTGGATTTCCGCAAGTTGGGCGATGGGAATCTGCGTTCCATCCGGGGCCGCCACCAGGATTCTCTCGAGTGCCTCAATGGTGTCGCGTAGCTCCCGCAAATACCGAACGCGAACCGGGAATCGCTCACGGCCTTCAACGGTGGTTGTCAGTCGCTTGCCGCCGATGGCGACTTCGATCACATCCTGAACGTCGCGCACCTTGATGCCGTATCTTGCGATCGCCTTGCGGTCGATGTCTATTTCCAGGTAGGGCTTACCAATGATGCGGTCAGCAATGACGGCCGTTGGCTCGACCGACGGCACTTCCTTCAGCAGCCGTTCGATCTCGAGGCCGACTTTCTCGATTGACTCTAGATCCGGGCCCTTGACTTTCACGCCCATCGGCGCTCGCATACCGCTTTGGAGCATGACGATTCGAGCGGCAATCGGTTGCAGCCGCGGAGCTGAAGTGGTTCCGGGGATCTTCCCCGCGGCCACGATTTCGTTCCAGATGTCGTCAGGGTTTCGAATTCCAGGCCAGGCCTCCCGGTCTTCATTAAGATCCGGGTCCAGGGCGGAACGCCAGTGCCTGAACGGCCTACCATCCTCGTCGGGAATAAGCGCACCGTTATCATCACGCGCGAACGTACCGCGTACAACATACGGCTGTCCGTCCGGTGCCGGCACGGGGTTTCCGTCCGCATCGCGGAAGAGGTCTTCCTGATCTTCGTCGTAACGAAACGTCAGCCGGTGCCCGTTCCGATCGACCAGGTATTGTGGATGGTAGTTAATCACCGTCTCAATCATGGAGAGCGGCGCGGGATCAAGTGGGCTCTCTACCCGCCCGAGTTTGCCAACCGCCGATTCGATTTCGGGAATCTGCCGGAAGGCCATGTCCTGCTTTTGCAGCACGTCGATGACTTCGCCGATGGACGCGTGGGGCATGGTCACCGGCATGTAGAGATACGATCCCTCATCCAGAGGTGGCATGAACTCCTTACCGAGACCTGGAAAAGTCTTCGCTAGGTATTGCCCCACATCACTCTTTGCGGCAGATGCGGGCAGCCACCCGAACATGCCGTCGAATCCCCGCCATACCATCCCCCCCGTGATCACGATCAAGACCGGCAACGCAAGAAACGTCAGCTTGTGATCCAGTGACCAGCGAAGCAACGACGGATAAATCGCCTGAAAGAATTGAAAGAAAAGCAAGAGCCCGGCAATTGTACCTCCCACTAGAATGACATTGCGAAGCAGCCCTTTTTCCGGACCGATCGGCATCCATGCTTGCGAAAGCACCAGCAAGACGCCTACAACGACAACCGTGTTGACCACCCACGGCGAGAACTTCTTTACCGTCACAGGAATGAACGGCGCGACCAGTCCGTAAAGTCCCAACATCGCCAGCAGGCCACCGGCCCAATACCAGCCCTTGAACACCGCAAGACCGACGCCGACCAACACCAACAACCCAAGGAACATGTTCCGCAATTTCGTGCGTGTAATCCTCTCGCGCGTAAACAGCAGGTGGGCGGCCGGCGGAATGATGGTGAGGGCCGTGATCACCGACGCGATCAGGGCGTAGGTCTTCGTAAATGCAAGTGGCTTGAATAGCTTGCCTTCCGCGGCCTCCATGGCGAACACGGGCAGGAAGCTGACCACGGTAGTGGCCACCGCGGTCAGTACCGCGCCGCCAACTTCGGTGGTGGCCCGGTAAATCGTTTCTTTCGCGGAAACCTGTTCATCCGCA
>JBMYUM010000282.1:0-5655 GCA_049605375.1 Phycisphaerae bacterium
CTTGCCGGACAACCGGCAAGGGCCCACGTCTTCGTATCACCTGATTTCCAGCAAGGCCCTAACCCTCTCTACGAGGGAACCGGCTGGATGGCGGAGGCCTACCTGGAAATCCCCGATGAATCAGCGGGCAACTTGTTCGCAGCTGAAGCGTGGAGTGCTTCCCGATCACCGGACCTGACCTTCAGAACCGATTGGATCGATTTCCCGGCAGGCCCGACGGGTATCGACCTGGATGCCAATTTCGAAACGATGGATGATTTCTTAGGCGGTCATGCGTACGAACTCTCGGACCCAGCGCAGATGGAACGCCCGTTTGGCAACTTCCTGCTCAAGTTCACAGGGTATTTGGCCGTCCGTTTCGAAGATGATATTTCCTCGTTGATTGGTCCACCACTCTGGGTGGATTTCGGGACGTTAGGCTATGATGGTTACCGCCTCGTCGTCGGTGAGACGATCTATCGTTTTCCGAAGGTTCCGCTGATCGGCGAAGAACCCGTTTTCTTCTGGCGGGAAAATCCAATCTGTGAAGTCGGAGGGCTATTTCGAATCGAATTCACCTATCTGAACATCTATGACACTGATCCAGATCCTGATCCGACCGTGTTCCATACCGAATACACCGGTATCGAGCTCTATACCTGGCATGGCAGTGAGTTGGATCATCCCGGTGGCCTGTTCATGATTCACCCCGAAAGAGGACAGGGAACCATCATCCCGCCTCGTGTAATCTACCAGGAAGAAGACCAGACAGAGGTGATTACGCATGATTTCGATGCGGATCAGAACATCGACCTCTTCGATTTTGGCTGGATGCAGAACTGTTTTTCTGGGCCGGTAACAGAAGAGTCCTTTTTTCTCGACCCCGGGTGCTTCATTTTTGATAGCGATGAAGACGGGGATCTAGACCTCTTTGACTACCCTGACTTCACGATCGGTATGCAGATGTCAAGCATTCCGTGAATCATACCGACGACATACGCTGGCCGATGAACGCCCATCATCGGCCAGCTTTTTCTGCAACGAGTAGGTCGCACACGCGTTGAAGAACACGATGAAACCACGTTACTAAGGACATGCCGTAGGACCTGCATAGGGATAACCCGATCCTTGGAATGCCTGAACGAATCGGAAGACATCTGCCAGGTTCACCGTACCATTCGGAACGTCCGGATCGACATCAATCCACTCGCGATTGGGTCGATTGTCTGCCCCCTGGAAGCCGAGAACGGCTGCGAAGACATCACCAAGATTGGCCAACCCGTCCGGCGGCAAGTAGCTCCCCCCCTCGAGATTTCCACAACAATCACCCCAGAGTGAAGCGGTCGATAAACCAGTCGCAGGCGAAAAACTACCCGCATCATCGACCGGACATCCGGATGCAATCGTATCGACATCATACACGGCGGCTGTCGTGATATTGGGATCCGCTACGTGCATGATCGCCACGGAACTCCAATCCTGGAAATGCGGATCGCACCCTAGACGGAATACATCTTCAGGATCGCCCGGGTCATTCTCCTGCACCCACCATGATGAACCCTCATTTGCTGGAAACTGAGCGCTTGATGAGAGTGTCACCCGTATGGCAACCATGTTTCCCGCGTTCTCAGGCGAAAACGAGATATACTTGTTTTTCGGTACGTAGCACCCGCCGTCAACGCATTGAGACTGATTGCTGCAGTCGGCGTCGGTCACACAACTCTCACCGAGTTTGTTCTCAGCCACGATAGGATCACTGACCGCACAATCAACTTCGCACGCATCGGCCGTGCCATTCATGTTCGAATCTGAACAGTCTGTTCCATCGCCTGCCCAGGAAGTATCTGGAATGACGCCACAATCATCATCCGACAGCAAAAGGCAATTGCCGTTACTCAGGCAACACGCACCCTCGCCGGTTCCGGCTTCACATTCCACGACAGCACGAATGACAAAGTCTCCGGTAACACCCAAAATGCAGGAATTGAGCCAACCACCTGGAATGGCGAAGAGTGAGTTCTTTCCGTTCTGACAACCGTTCGTGTCGGTGACCACGCTAGGTCCCAACGCGGACGGACTGTTGAAGAATCGGAAAGCCACCACAAACTCGTCACCTTTGGATATGGGTGTCGTCAGTGGCTGGACTTGATTTTCGTCAAGGAAACGGAATTCGTTGAAGACGCCATCCGTCATCACCGGGCCTACAATGACGGATGGAACGGCACCAATGGTCGTCAATGCCGGGCCCGGCGTCGGAAACCCTCCGCCGGCAAGCAGGGAAATCGAGTCTTCGATTGACTGCGGCGCGGTACCGACAAGCGAACGCCAGAAAACCTGCACGGCAACGATGTTTCCGTCACATGGAGAGGTTAACCAGACAGCGGCACTCTCACCCGCGACGAACCCTGCTTGCACATTCCCTGTTTGCCCCTTCGCAAGCGAATCGTTCTGCACCGTGACTTCTTGGGCGGTCGTCATTGTACTGATGCATAGACATACAACAGAGATACACACGAATTTCGTAGACATGTTGATTCTCACGTTAGAAAGAAGTGACTTTTTTCCGCTCTCGCTTTCCATGCTAGTCATTCTTCCTTCGTGCTACAATAAAGAAGTGCCCGAACTGTCAACAATCGCCCGGGGCGGAACGTTGCGATCGGGCTGCGGCAGTTACCCAGGGCGAATCTCGATCAGAAATAGAGACCAAGCCCATCGGAAAGAGGATAGGGAAAGAAGGAGCAAACAATGGCAACGAGATCGACAACCGCAGATCATGTACGGCGGATCGTAGAACGCGATTTCGATTCGGATCATCAAGAAGGCGTCTGGGAACTATTGCACCAATACCCACCGGACACCAACAGTGATGACCTTCCAGAAAGGGTTCATCTCGCCCTGCTGAAATGCTGCGACGGCAATCTCGATAAACTGAAAGGCGATCTAGCCATCGCTTGTGAAGATCACCGCGTCATCCTCGCGCAAGCAGAACATCCCGTTGTGTTCATACCTGGTGAGAAGACCACGGAAGAAGAAGTGGAGCGGCTCAACCCAAAGCAGTACTTGGATTGGTTGAACCGCAGCTGACACATACGCCAATCAAAAGAACACGAAGTGGTATCAGTCTCTAGCGCTTGCGATTCTTCGTTGCTTTCTGTTGCCGCTTTGAAGATCGACGTTCCTTGATCTTCTCAATGACTGATTCAAACGCAATCCATTGTCGCCGATCCAACAGCGATTCAAACTCCCGATACACGCGACCTGCCAATGCTTGTCTTGCCTGGCGATCTCCTCGCGCCGATGCGCGATACGCCTCTCGAGCGTCACGACGAATA
Source organism: Phycisphaerae bacterium (assembly GCA_049605375.1). GTDB lineage: Bacteria > Planctomycetota > Phycisphaerae > UBA1845 > UBA1845 > JADFOB01. The sequence goes on from JBMYUM010000282.1 coordinate 3,312, forward strand.
CGATGAAGCTCCTTCGCCTGTTTCTCACTCAAATCAACGTGTTTGATTGCTGCCATCAAGACCGGAAGATCCGGTGTGCGCGGTTCCCGCGAAACATCAGCACCGCCCGATTCTACAGATGGCTGATCGGCGCGAGACTGACCATGAGCATTGCTGTTGCCACCTTCTTCAAACGCCCGCCACGCCTCTTTGGCCTCGGCCTCTGACATGTCGCCACGCTCAACCGCCGCACGCAGCCGCGCCCCCGTAGCCCATTTATCATACCCCTCACGAAAGTCCCTTGCTTCATCAGCATCCAGTTCGCCAAAAGCCGCGGCCTCGTCGATCAGCTCGTTTCGAGCCGCTGCCCATGCGTCCCAACCCTCATCTTCCGTGATCTCACCGCGCTCGACCGATGCCTTGATGCGCTGCCCCTCCATTCCTATCTGCTGCTTCAAATCGGCCTGACGCATTTCGCGTCGAACGTCTTCGATACCATCATCGTCGATCTCACCGTGGGAAATGGCATCCGCGAGCAAACGCTCCTTGGCTTCCTTTCGAGCATCACCGGCTTCTTGCTCTGTGATCTCACCCTCTTCTACAGCAGACTCAATCTCCTCATTGGCAGTCGCAAGACGATCGCGCAATTCCGCTCGATGAACTTCACGCAGCATCTTCTCGGCCGCCGACTCAGATACCTCCCCGGATTCAACAGCCTCAGCAATCAACCGATCGCGCTCGCCATACCATGCTTCCCATGCCTCGTCTTCTGACATCTCGCCACGTTCAGTCGCAGCCTCCAAAGCATCACCGGCGGACTTGAGACGACCCCCGAGAGCTTCGTAGCCAATTCGCTCGCGGTAGCGTCCTGCCTGCTCATTGGTCAGTAAGCCATCCTCGACAGCCTGCTCAACGATCTCACGACGAGACTCATGCCAGGCACGCCAGGCATCCTCCTCGGCCATCTCACCTCGCTCGACAGCCGACTTCAATGACTCACCAGCAGCCCTGAACTGCCGACGAATCGTACGTCGAGCCTGGCGCTCACTGGCATCACTCGCATTTTCAACGTCATCTTGTTTCGACGCGCCAAACACAGGCATACATGCGCCCAATAAGATAAACGCAACGGCAAACGCGCGTGACCACGACGAATCTTGGGTAGTATACATAGAGGAAATCCGTGAAAGAGTGCTACCGCATTACGGCAAGCAGACGTGTGGATCAATACTAATACCTACATTTCCCAATGATACCAATTTGGCGATGTGACTGCCAGTAACGCGAAACATGACAGTACATACACGGTATCACAAGCCACGATGGGCTTCAGACATGACAAGGCAAGCACGTCGTCGCGGACGGGTATCAGCCTACCGCCGGATGGTGCCGATTGGAATGCCGCGTGGTGCCGACATACTGCAGCACACCAGCGATGAGGTCTGTACGACTGATCGGCTTGGACAGGAACCCCGAACATCCGGCAGCGACGCACTTTTCGCGTTCACCATCCATGGCGTGGGCAGTCAACGCAATCACCGGACCGTCAAACCCTTTCTCGCGAAGCACTCGCGTCGCGGCATAACCGTCCATGATCGGCATTTGCATGTCCATCAGCACAACATCATGACGATGCTGCCCATCAGCCACTTCACCGATCAGGTCAACCGCGACTTTTCCATTCTGCGCAAGATCGACGTCTGCCCCGGCCTTGCGAAGAATGTGCGAAAGCAACCGCTGATTATCCACACCGTCCTCGGCAAGAAGAATAGTGAGCCCAAGAAGAGGCGATTCGCTTGGCGTCTCAACGACTGGAGTTGGCGTAGCCTCACCGTTCTCGATGGCAAACTCGGCGATGACACTCGCCGGCTCGTTTACCATGGGGACGGCCTTGATATCACCGGTGGTCACCGTGACTCGCATCGTCGTTCCAACGCCGGCCTCCGAACGAAGAACCCGCAGGTCACCGCCAAGCATTTCTGCCAACCGGCGACTGATCGTCAATCCAAGCCCTGTACCTCCGAAGCGACGCGCCATACTGGAGTCAGCTTGCGTGAAAGGTTGGAACAAACCGCTGATCTGCTCATCCGTCATGCCAATTCCGGTATCTTCGACATCAAACTGCAGGACGGAATGACCGTCGTTCACGAATCGAGGACGAAGGATGACATGCCCCTTCTCGGTGAACTTGATAGCGTTGCCGATGAGATTCAGCAAGATCTGACGTAGTCGAAGAGCGTCACTTTGAATAACCGATGGCAGCGGTCCGTCGGGTTCGATACGGAACACAATACCACGTTCATCTGCTCGAACTTGCATCAACGATGCAACTTCCGCAAGCACCTGACAGGGCGAACATGGCTTG
>JBMYUM010000283.1:0-5651 GCA_049605375.1 Phycisphaerae bacterium
TGTTGGATGAGGCTGATGAACTCTGCCGGAAGGCGTTGGCGAATGAACCCGACGATGTTGTGGAATTGGTCAGAACGCTGAATGCTCACGGGGTTGTGCAGAAAAAACTGGGGAACTACGCAGCTGCATCGAGTGCCTATGGTCGGGCGCTTGAACTATATCCAGACGCAGTTTGGGCACACAACAATCTGGCGACCGTGCAAGCATTGCAGGGTAATTTTGAACAGGCAGAGTCGACGCTGCGCAAGGCGACAGGATTGACCGGAGAAGGTGAGGCTTGCAACAATCACGCATGGCGTAAATTGGGAGTTGTCATGCTTGCGCTCCGAGAGGAATCGCCGATCCCATTCTTTAGCCAAGCGGTAGCGTGCAACAAGTTGGATCACTGGGCGCGAATCCATCGGGCGGCGGCCAAGATGTGTCTGGAAACGAACAGGCCGGGGCCGGATGCAATGGATGACATTTGGGACGAGATCAACGCTGTGTTCACGGTCTGGGGGTCTTCGCGGCCAATTCCATCCCAGTTTCTTAGGGTGCGAGCAGAGGCTCAACTGTCTCGCGGGAGGTGGTTGGAGGCTGAGCAAGACTCACGATCCGCGCTCGACCAAGGCGACCTCCAGACGGCGGCAATGGCCATCCTGGCGACGTCGTTAGCAAGACAAAGCAAAATCGACGAAGCAAAAGCGTGTCTCGTCCGGGCAAAATCCGCATGGCCAGATGAACTTTCACCTCACGGCGCGGTTCGCGCTATCCCCATTAAGGCCCACCTTTGGGTTGAAACCCACGACAACCTCTCGCGGCTGCTGCAGCTTGCGCAGGATACGATCGATGCCATGATTGGAGAAGTCGATGGTTGAGGCGGTATCCAGCACGGCTGGAAATTGAAAATAGGCAAACCTCGGTGTAACGTAAGCACGAATGTACCGGGCCGCAAAGGCATGGATCGTCGTTCTTTGTGCCGTTTCATATCGAACTGCGTTGGGGACTGAGAGCATGAGTATGGCAAGTGTATCAAACCGCGCTACGCGAATCGCACCCTTGTGGGTGTTCCTATGCATGCTTTTTCTTTCGGTTGGACCGGCTTATGCCGGGGTTCAGGTTTTGTACGTGAATGGCCAGGCAGCTCCGGGTGGAAGTGGGCAGAGTTGGGAGACGGCTTTTCGCAATCTCCAGGATGCCTTGAATGCCGCCAACGGACCGGCCGCATTTCAGATCTGGGTTGCGAAGGGCGTATACAGGCCTGACGAAGGTGTTCAATTTTCCAACGGCGATAGGAACGCGGCCTTTCTTCTCCAGACTAACACTGAGCTGCTCGGTGGGTTTTTTGGCAATGAGACGTCTGTCGAGCAGCGAAACCCCTCGTTGAATGAAACGATATTGACCGGTGACTTGCTTCTTAATGATGAGAGCGGGCTTACTGGCGACAACGCTTTTCATGTCGTTATCTCATCGGGTGTTGAGAACACAATCATTGATGGGTTCACGATTCGCGGTGGACGAGCCAATGTCGAGAAGGGTGTATCAGCCAGTGGGGCCGGTATGTTCATTCAATCTTCGCAGCCGGTCGTAAGGCAGTGCAGGTTCATTGGCAACTCTGCGTTGTTGGACGGTGGGGCGGTGTTTGTGCAATCCGGTGCCGTCGAGCTTGTTGATTGCGAGTTTTCGCTGAACGAAGCTGGCGAAAATGGCGGGGCGGTGGTCGTGTCGGCCAATAGCGTCGCCATCATTGTTCGCTCTACATTTGTGAACAATTCGGCGACGCGTGGTGGGGCAGTCTACATGCTGACGGGGGCTGGCTTTATCGCTGCGGTAAACAGCGAGTTCTTCGGCAACAGTGCCTCTTTTGGTGGCGGCGCGTTCTATCTGACGGGCTCCAGTCTTGTCATTACCACGGTTGTTGCCATGTCGGGGAATATGAGTCCTCTTGGGGCCGCGTTCTTTGTTGATGGCGAGGGAGAGGTGATCGCAACCAACTGTACCCTCGCTCAAAACGTGGCGAGTTCCGGTGGTGGTGGGATCTACATGAGTACCACGGGCGATGTCGTCGTGCGGAACTCGATCCTCTGGGAGAATGAAGACGCCGGGGGCATGGACCAATCAGCGCAGATCAACATCCAATCCGGACAGGCGCTGGTCGATTTCTGTCGAGTCCAGGGTTGGACTGGAAACCTGGTTGGCCAGGGAAATTCTGGTGCTGACCCTCTGCTTAAGTACATCCCCGGTCCGGACGGGCTTGTCGGAACCGATGATGACAATCTTCGAATTCGGCCGGGCTCCTCAGCGATTGATGCCGGCTCGAACAACTTCATTCCGCTGGACGGTGGCGACGTCGACAACGATGGCGTGACCCAGGAGAACCATCCGCTCGATCTTGATGGGCGATCCCGACGTATTGACGATCCCTTGACCCAGGACACCGGCGTGGGCGCGGTGCCCATCACGGATATTGGTGCTTACGAATTCTTCAACGATTGCAACGGCAATGGCATTCCTGATGCTAACGAGTTGGAGAATGAAACGGCCAACGATTGCGATGGCAATCTGATACTCGACGAATGTGATATTCGCGATTGTGCCGGCAGTGCTTCCTGTGATGATTGCAACATGAATGGCTTACTCGATTCGTGTGATCTTGAGAGTGGGGCCGTCGTTGATGATAACCGAGATGGACGCCCCGACAGTTGCGTTGAGTGGATGGGGGGGCGTGACAGCTCTTGGAATCAACCGGAGAACTGGGCGGGAGGTGAAGTCCCGAATAACTTCGATTCCGATACCTTCAACGTCACCATTCGAGGTGCCACGCAAAAAGTCACTGTAGACGTTCCTGTTCAGATTGATTCGTTGAGGATACTTGAGGGTGCCGAGATCAACGTAACATCCAGTTGCGATTGCGACCTGCAGATAACGACGGCGGGTGGATTGCTCAACGAAGGAACGATTCACGTTGCAGGAAGTCGAAACGTCCTGGTGCCGCAGGGGCCATTTGTCATCGGTGACGGTGGCGTTTATCAGAAGTCTCCTGACTGTACGTCGTTGTGTACGAGCGAGTTGTTTGCGGATCGCGTGGAAATGTTAACGACCTACTGCGGTGCGACGGATCAGATCACGCTTGTTGACGAAATGCGGCTGACAACGGTCAACGAATTCTTGATGGATGGTCGGGGGGCTACAGGTTGCGGGGCTATTGCCGGAGGGGAGACGCCGCCCATTCTGAAAGTTGTTCCTGATTCAGTTGTTGTGGTTGGTCAAGGTGTTCGGCTGCGTGGGCGCACGAGTATTGGTACTGACAGGAACGCCAGTACGTCGTCAGCCGGCCCTGGTGGCGGTGCAACGATTGTATTTGATTTGACAGGTGATTACGTCAATGAGAGTACGGACCCCATCCCTTACCAGCTGCAGAGCGGTGGCGTGCTGGTACGACAGGACAGTACGTTTGAGGCGGCAAGTCGAGATGTTGGGCCATCGGAATCTGGTTTTGGAACGATGGAAGATCCAAATTTCTCTCTCGGCGGTTTGCAGATCGATCCGGGCGTGCGAGTGACGTTTGAAAACCAGTTCGCCAACGTTATCTCATCTGATCCCTGTCGTGAGGCTATGTATATCGACGCGTTGGATCTGGCGGAAGGTTCCACCATTGTGCTAGATAATGTGAATGTCTATTACCGCGACTTGATGTTGGCGCCTGGCGCGGAAGTCATTGAAGTTGGATGCGGTCGCCTGTCGGACGTTTGCGATTTCAATGCGACCCGTATCGAGGGCAACAACTCGCTGGGTGTTTGTGATGATGCACCTTTCATGGGAGAAGTTGCCGCTTTTCAGAGGTGCTATTCGGATGCAGATGAGGGAATCCTGAGTTCGTGTTGCTCGCTCTTTGATTATGACAGTGACGGCGATGTTGATAATGAAGACTATGTGGGTTTGCTGGCACGTGTTGATAAGAACCCGAATTGCTGTGTAGCAACGGATGATTGTGGTTGCGGTGATGAGAAGATCGAGGTGTGCGTATGTGCTGTCGACCCATTCTGTTGCGAAACCGCATGGGACTTGACGTGCGCTGATTTAGCGTCGGGTTGTCAGGGTGGAAACTGCACGCACGGTTGCTGCGAAGAAGGCCCGGCCGGGTGCGACGCGCCGGGCGTTGAAAGTTGCGTTTGCGGCATGGATCCCTTCTGCTGCAATTCGGCCTGGGATTATCTGTGCATTCAAATTGCTAACGAAGTCTGTGGGGGGTGCGGTTCGTGAGCGACTGCATCGCTAGGCCAATGGCGTTTCAGGTCGTCGAATCACTGACACCATCGCAAACATAACGAGTGCCATGATGACGACGCCCCAGCTCGATGTCGTCGGTATCGAGGCGTTCTCACATGAGTCAGGCTGCCCGTTCTGGTTGAGGTCTTCGAGTGACCCGTCCGCGATATCCTGCAGGTCGAGGACGCCGTTTTCATTGCAGTCACCGTCGATCCGCAAAAAGTAGACATCCTGTTCGCCATTGAACGTGGCGGCATAGGCGATGTTGACGCCTTCATCGTCAGAAATCATATCAAAGTAATCACCCATTTTGTTTTGCTGTGGCCAGCCGACATGGCTGTCAAACTGCGGGGTGACTGCAATCGCCTCGGCCCAGGTGTTCCCGGTATCGATGGAGAAGGTGTAGAACATCTCCGAAACGTTTTCCAGGCCGGAGTTCTTCGTATCGAGAAAGATGACATCAATCCGGCCATTGGGTGCGACTGACATCGTGCTTAACCATTGCCATCCATTCAGCGCATCTTCATTAACCTGGACCGGTGGTGACCATGTTTGACCGTTGTCCGTGCTACGAGAAAACATGACATCAAGAGGGTCGGGTCCGAATCGATCAACGGAGCCGAGCAGGTAGACGTTGCCGCGTGATGGTGTGTTGGAATGGTCGGTGGCGACCCAGCCTTGCCCGAGCAGGCCGGCGGGGTTCGGTCCCGTTGCGACGCGCAAGGTGCCGTCGAGGTTCACGTTGGAGACGGTGAAACTCGGCGTTTCCATATCATCTTGTGCATTGATCGATCGCAGGACGACAAAACCATTCCCGGAAATGTAGAGGTCGCCGTCAGGTCCGACATCCAGGGTGCCCCAGAACGGGCTGTCCGGCAAAGTCAACGGTCCGAGGTAACTCTGGTTGCCGTCAGTTGAGTGTGAGAAATCGCCGCCGCAGCAGCTGAATGACGCGTTCCAGGATGTATAAATATGCCCGGCACCTTTTCCGCTTGTCCGGTCAATGGCCATCCATTGCTTGTCGCCACCGAAGGCAAGTGTTCCACTACCCCAAGTCACGCCACCATCCGTCGATCGAAAGACATCACAGAAGAAATCTGATCCATTTTCTACACGCAGGCTGTTGTAGTAGAAGTTGCCCTGCGCATCGGCGGCAAGGACCGGGTCGCTTCGGAAAATACCCGGCTCGATAACGCCGGGAAATGTCCACGTTTCTCCACCATCGGTTGTATAGGCATAGCCGGCCTGGCGAAAACTGTCCGTAATGGTATCAAACTGGCGCCAACCGATTGCCATACGATTCGGATTGGTCGGGTCGATCGTAATCGAGGGTTCGTTTGCAGCGTCATTCAGGATGTTCATTCCCATCGCATTGATGTTGACCTGAACACTCGTGTATCCAT
>JBMYUM010000284.1:0-5586 GCA_049605375.1 Phycisphaerae bacterium
GCTTTTCGAGAATGTCACATGCTTCGAGCTACCGGGATCAAGCTTGAACGTCTGCCCCGATTCAAAATCCGTCACAACGCCAGGTGGTCGGACGAAATCGAGCGTGATTTCCACCGGCCGCAGACAGTGTTGATTGATAATCTCAACATGCGTCGAGCCGATGGCCGCATCTCCACCGCGACCGAACGACTTTTGCAGCGTAATCACACCCTCGCCGACATGGGATTCACCGTAGCCGGAAGACCACTCGCTTGCGTTTACTGCGAGCGACGCCGGTCGGTAGAAGTTCTCCGGCTTGTTCGCACGCCGATGGGGCCGAACCGTGGCGACGATCGTCTCGACAGCCCCCGCCTTCAAATCAACCTGGATAATGCCGTCTTCAGCTGGTAACACCCCCTGCTTCTGTTCCAAGATATTCGCACGCCATGCTTCGCCTGAAAAATGGCGTAATCGAACGCCGCATCGGCGCAGCGTGTCTGTGGGGTTGTGCAACCGGATCACGACTTCATCCGGGAGCGATGTTGTTCGATACCTGGACGACGGTGATCTGTCATAGTGCGGAAAACCGACCGGTTTCAGCGCCAACAATTCGATGTCCGGATCGCTTACCTCCAGGAACATCACGGAGGGTGGTAAAGGGCGCTCCATCGGCGCGTTGGGCATGGGGACCGACTGCTCAACCACCCGCCATGGATGTCGAACGTCTCGCACGACTCGATTCAGCAGCGCGACCGATGAAACACTCGCGCCGGGAATCAACGCAAGCGAAATTCGATCACGCGGGGTCGCGAATTCGGCACCGGAAGTCATCGGCGTTTCGCCACGTCGCGCGTTCTCCGGCAACGATGCACGCAATTCGACCTGAAGAGATCCATCGCCGGATCGTGTCACGTTTCGCGGAGTGTCGAAAGCTGCAGCAACGCCGTCACGCTTCGACTCGCCCTCGTTGACCGACGACGTGCGGACCCAGCGACGGACCGCCAAACTCTGTTTTACGTCACCGGCCTGAATCCATGGACCGCCGTCATATCGAATCCGCCCATCTGAACCTGGAGCGTTGACATACGTCGGCGCAATACCAAGGTGCCCGTGCCACGGAAGTCCGTCAGTAGCGACGATCTCGACATCAAGCGATACGTATGATCCTGATGGATGAAGACCCGCAATCCAAACGACTTCGAACGGTCCTGCCCGACCAACCAGGCCAAGACCAGCTTCCCCTTGCCGATATAAGTCAAGCCATTGAATGTCATCGATCGTCCACTGCTCGTCTGTGCCGGATCTTTCAAGAACCAGCTGACAGGATTTGATGAGGATCGAAGCAGCATCCTCTTCGCCGCGACTCAACGCAAGGAATGCGCCCTCATGAAAGGAAATCGAAGTCATGCCACCCGTCATCGTTGGCAGGTCTTCAAGGATCTCGGGGGTTCCCCGTTTCCGCGATATCTGGGGCTCATCGATACACTGGCAACCGATCGGAGGAACGAACGGAATTTTTTGCCATGAACGCATATGTGCCAGTGAGTGAAAGAGCACGTGGCGTTTACCACGGTTGCAGCGAATCCGCTGCGCAAGGAAGTCCGTTGCCCCCTTCCTCACGGAACGAAGAATGTCGTAGCTGTCATGCCATGCGAAATGCAATTCGGCACGCCAATCATGCCCAGGACGATGACTGACAAAGTCCGGAAACCCGTTGTCCTCGATCAAACGGAGCCCCCAAAGCCACTGACGAAGAGCTCGATCCAAACCACGTGACGGGAACTCGCCTCCTTCCAGCGCTGCCAACGTCGCCCAGATTTCTGCTTCGCGGAACATCGCACGTAACTGCTGACCCATCCGACGCCATTCAACGACCGTTAATGGACCCCCTGAAGTCATCGGATGACTTTGGATCAGTGTATCGGAGGAATCAGCATACGTACGCAGCCATGCCTCATACGCAGGTTCCGCCAGCAGGTCCTTGAGCCAAACCGCGCCCAGTACCGAATTACGTATTCGACCTTCCAGGCCGGCTAGATCGGGCATGGTGCCGAATAAGCCATCATTGGAAATCGACCGCTCGTTTAACGAATGCTGAAAAGATTCACGAAGCGTACCGTTCTTACGCAGGTCATGCCGCAGCTTGGCCACATCAAGCGTCTTGGAATCACCTGAAGACTCACCAGAGATTGGGGAACGCGCAGAGCTCACGATGACGGACGGATCGTTCAACGTCTGTCCCGCGACAGGTACTATCCAAAAGCACTGAAGAAACAGTCCAGCTACCGATAATCGTATCACGTCGCACTATTCCTACTAGAGACTTCCGAATGAAGGACACCTTCGCGAGCCAAACCGCCGTAACAAGCGTTCATATTAACGCCAATCGAGCCACCGATAATACCAGCGAATTATAGTACTGGATTACCCCTATTGGCCAAGCGTGTGCCTGTTTCGTACGTTTGAAGTGGAAGTACACCACTACATGCAAGCACGCGTGAATGGCGATGGAGATAATGTATCCCGCGTGCGGTTGTTTCCTCCGAGATTGAAAGGGTTGTTGGTGAACAAGCGCCGCGGGCAGAACAACAAGAGTGCTAAGGGCAAGAGCCGTCGCAAGCAGAGCAAGAAGGCATCACAAGACAACAAGAAGGCCTCCTTCTCCATAGAATCGCTTGAACCGCGAATTCTGCTGTCAGCGACATGGGTCGATGCGGAAACACCAGATTCAAGTGCGGAAACCACCACGACCGACAGCGCCGAAATGGAGCTCAACCTTGCCGCCCCACCTGAATCCACGGGTGGCGATGCCGAAAGTGATGATGCTGGCACTGGCGGTTTGTTCGGCGACATCGCTGAAGACACGGTGACCATTGAAGCGCCGGACTCGGCCGCAATCGAATCGTCAACAGATGCATCAGGAGATTCCGCAGGTACGACCAGCGTTGAGTCGACTGAATCCACTGAAGACAATTCGACCCTTGAAAACACGAACGACATCGAAGGCACATATGCGCCAAATTCTCCACAAACAGAAAGTACCGAGGATACAGATTCATCGTCGACTACGAAAAGCGTAGACACGGGTTCAGAATCGGATACAGACTCTGACAGCAGTCATTCGATCGATAGCGGTGACGCGACACTCGATGCAGGCCACGCTGGTGGCGATGGTTCCGTTAGCGACGAATCAGAGACAACCAACGACAGTCCTCCCACCTCTGAACATGAGACGGTGTTAAAAGAAGACGCTTCTGCGGAAGACGGTACCGAAGAAGACGATGTATCCGCGGGTGTTCCTGATGAGGAGTCCGCCGAACCGCTCAAGATCGTACTCATTGATTCGACGCTTGACGATGTCTCAACACTTCGTGCATCGGTCGACTCCGACGCAATCGTCATTGACTATGACGGAGCCAACACCTCAATGGCCGACGTCCTCGGTCAGGTCGAGACATTTGCCCAAGGGCAGAATGCACAAATTGAGTCGCTTTCGATCTTGTCGCACGGTTCCGGCGGGCAATTTGACCTTGGCAATGAGGTCGTGTCCGAAGACATGACGGCCGATCAACGCGCAGCTTGGCAGTCGTTGGCAGACAATTTCACCGATGCCGCAAACATCTATGCGTACGGATGTAACGTCGTCGACGGTTCCGGCGAAGGTCAGGATCTGCTCAACCTGCTGTCAGGACTGACAGGTACCGAAGTATTCGGCTCGACCGACTTGACCGGTGCCGGTGGTGACTGGCAGCTGGAAGCTGTTTCGGTGGGTGGCGAAGCCGAACTCGCAGCCGGCATCACGACCGAACTCAGCGACGCCGCACTGGCCGATTATGATTCCTCACTGGCCGATGGCCTTCCCGCTGGTTCAACCGTTACGTGGGACGGCGAAGCATCAGGCGACGACGATTTTTCCAACGCCAGCAACTGGGAAGGTGATTCCGCACCGGGCAGCGACAAGACCCTCGTCTTCAATGCAACATCGACCGATGATGCCGAATTCGATGCGAGTTTTGGCAGCACGATTGGTGGACTCACACTCGACGCCGGCTACACCGGAACCGTTTCGCTGAGTCAGGACATCGTGATCGAGGGTGATCTTGTCCTGAATGCCGGTCAACTGGATCTCAACGGCCACACCATCACAGTCACTGGAAACGTCACCATTAACGGCGGCGATTTTGATCACGAAACGGGCACGCTGCAGCTAACGGGTGGTGCCGACCAAACCATCAGTGGAAACGGCGAGGAAATCGGCAGCCTCACGATCAACAAGCCCAGCGGCACGGTCACCATTGACCAGGATCTTCGCATCGACGGCAACTACGATGTTCAGGCTGGAACGGTTGATGCAACCAGCGCGACGATCGAATTCGAAGGCTACAAAACTGACATCAATGCAGGGAATACGACGTTCGGAAACGTCGTACTCGACGTCAGCAACACAACCGACATCGTCAGCGACGTAAACATCAACGGCAACCTTACGATCGAAAATGCTTCCACATTGAACGGTAGCACCATCAGTGTTGGCGGCAACATCGTCAGTAATGATTCATCCATTGGTGGCACGACGACCGTGACGCTGAACGGGACCGGCGACCAAAGCATTTCCGGTACCGGCGATGTCAACAACCTGATCATCAACAAGCCTTCGGGAACGGCAACGTTCTCTCAAGACATGACGTTGAGTGGGAACTTCACGCACACGGCGGGAACCGTAGACGCCAGTAGCGTGACGATCGAATTCGAAGGCTACAAGACCGACATCGATGCGAACGGTATCACCTTCAACAATGTGGTCCTTGACGTCAGCAACACAACAGACTTCGTGAGCGACCTGAACATCAACGGAGATCTGACGATCCAAGCCGCGGCGACGCTCAATGGCAGTAATATCAATGTCTCCGGCAACGTTGTCAGCAATGATTCATCCATTGGTGGCACGACGACCGTGACGCTCAACGGCACTGGCGATCAGAGCATCTCCGGCACCGGCGATGTCAACAATCTGGTCATCAACAAGCCCTCGGGAACAGCAACGTTCTCCCAAGACATGACATTGAGTGGCAACTTCACGCACACCGCAGGAACCGTAGACGCCAGCAGCGTGACGATCGAGTTCGAAGGCTACAAGACCGACATCGATGCCAATGGTATCACCTTCAACAATGTCATCCTTGACGTCAGCAGTACAACAGACTTCGTGAGCGACCTGAACGTCGACGGAGATCTGACGATCCAAGCAGCGGCCACGTTCAATGGCAGCAATATCAATGTCACCGGCAACGTTGTCAGTAATGATTCATCGATTGGCGGCACGACGACTGTGACGCTGAACGGCACTGGCGACCAGAGCATCTCCGGCACCGGCGATGTCAACAATCTGGTCATCAACAAGCCCTCGGGAACGGCAACATTCTCCCAAGATATGACGTTAAGTGGGAACTTCACGCATACGTCAGGAACCGTAGACGCCAGCAGCGTGACAATCGAATTCGAAGGCTACAAGACCGACATCGATGCCAATGGTATCACCTTCAACAATGTCGTCCTTGACGTCAGCAGTACAACAGACTTCGTGAGCGACCTGAACGTCGACGGAGA
>JBMYUM010000285.1:0-5568 GCA_049605375.1 Phycisphaerae bacterium
CGGTTTCAACGATGCGAAACCTAAACCAAGTTACACCTTCCGTGCGGAAGGGGGGTGCGAAGCATTGAGGGTCGAGCTGCCCGCACCCAACGGGCGAATGTAAAACAGTCCTAAGACGTAATTTCAAGTCTTACCAAATTGCCAGGACGAATACAATCACAATGCGTGCCGCTCACTGCAGGAACATCCCTGTGATTTTTCACGTTGACCGGATAACCTCTACGACTTGCCCCGGTTGGCTGCGGAACAGTCAGTTACCTCGGTGCATACGTCCGGTAACAGTCGGTGACGTTGGACGAAAGTTGATTCCGGATAGATGAGAACGAATGCGTTTTGATGTGGTCATCATAGGTGGGGGGCACGCCGGGGCGGAAGCCGCGTGGGCCGCCGCGCGCCTGGGTGCCGAAACGGCCATGATCACAATGGAACGTGACGCCATCGGTCGCATGTCCTGCAACCCGGCGATCGGCGGTCTCGGTAAAGGGCAGATGGTTCGCGAGATCGACGCGCTCGGCGGCATCATGGGCTTGGCAACCGATCGAGCCGGCATCCAATTCAGAACCCTCAACCGATCCAAAGGACCTGCCGTGTGGGCGCCCCGCGCACAATGCGACCGTGATCTCTATGCCTCCGCCGTTCAAGATCTTCTTCATGAGACGCCCCGCCTGACGATACTCGAAGGACTGGTCGATGACGTCCTCACGACGGAAGCCGCCGGTGCCGAGCCCCGCAAGCGAGTCACCGGGGTCCGTCTGAAGGACGGACGCGAAGTCGCAGCGGATGCTGTCATCGTGACCACGGGCACTTTTCTCCGGGCGCTCATGCACTGTGGATTGGAAAAAACGGAAGGCGGTCGGGTGGGTGAACAAGCCGCCCGCGGCATGAGTGCAAGCCTGGCTGGATTGGGTTTCGAACTGCTTCGCCTCAAAACGGGGACACCGCCGCGCATCCATCGCGACTCGGTCGATTATGACCAATGCGAAGAACAGCCCGGCGACGATCCGGCCGAACCATTTTCATTCCAAACCGACGGTCTGCACCAGGAAATGAGATGCTGCTGGATAACCTGGACAACACCCGAGGTGCACGCGCTGATCACCGACAACCTTCATCAGGCGCCCATGTACTCCGGGCAGATTGACTCCACCGGTCCCCGCTACTGCCCAAGTATCGAAGACAAAGTCGTGCGCTTCGCAGACAAGCCACGACACCAGGTCTTCCTTGAACCCGAAGGCTACGACAACGAGCGCATCTACTGCAACGGCATCAGCACGTCCTTGCCGGCGGATGTTCAGGCTGACTTCATCCGTCGGATTCCGGGTTTGGAGCGAGCGGAAATCCTGCAGGCGGGTTACGCCGTCGAATATGACGCCATTCCGACCCACCAGATCGAGTCGACGCTGCAAACCAAACTGGTAGCCGGCCTGTACCTTGCCGGCCAGATCAACGGCACCAGCGGGTACGAGGAGGCGGCCGCACAAGGATTGGTCGCCGGAATCAACGCGGTTCAGGCGATCCGAAACCGCGATCCGTTCCTCCTTCGTCGTGACCAGGCGTACATCGGCGTGATGATCGACGACCTGATCACCAGCCCCCCGCAGGAACCCTACCGCATGTTCACGTCGCGCGCGGAGTATCGCCTGATGCTGCGTTCGGATAATGCCGACCAGCGTCTGACGCCCGTGGGAAGGGATTTGGGCCTCGTCGATGACAATCGGTGGGGTCGATTTGTGCAGAAGCGTGAAGCGCTGCATAACCTCGGGGCACTGACACGGCAGGTCCGCGCCGAAGGCCAGACCGTTGAGTCCTGGCTGAAACGTCCCGATGCCAACGTGGATGATCTATCATCACTGCTCGCAGGTAGTGCAGGTGCACCGTTCTGTGTGAGTGATCTTCAACAACTCCTAATTGACGCTAAATACGCAGGTTACGTGGATCGACAAAACCGCCAGGTTGAAAAGTTGAAGCGACTGGAGTCGGTCGCATTACCCGCAAACATTGACTATTCCAGCATCCAGGAATTGCGACTTGAGGCACGGGAGAAGTTGGCTGCCATAACCCCGCGAACCCTGGGCCAGGCTGGGCGCATTTCCGGCATCAACCCCGCCGACGTGACCGTGTTGTGGGTCTACCTCTCAAGCAAACGGTTGCCCCAGAATCACTGAGATTCTTTACCAATGTACCTTCCCCATCTGCTTGTCTAACTCGCCCACCTTGTTAAGATAGGCCGCGCAGTTAAAAGGATAACGCTTGATTGAAGCATGATGCGGTCATTGTAGGGTTTTGCTTCAAGAAATTCGTTGACGATCCGCGATAGCACTTTTATCGTATGGGCGGTTTGGGGAATATGGACAATTCCCAACACTGTCCGGTTGACGGATCGATTGCCGGAGGGCACTTCATGGCGGACCACCGAGGGAAAACGGTTTTTACAACCGGTGAGGTCGCACAAATCTGCAAGGTAAGCCAGCAGACGGTTATTCGCTGTTTCGACAGCGGAAGACTTAAAGGTTTTCGTGTACCTGGGTCAAGGTTTAGGCGCATCCCGCGCGACTCCTTAGTTAACTTCATGAAGGTCAATGGGATTCCCCTTGACCAATTGGAAAGCGGGAAGCGTCGCATTCTGGTCGTGGACGATGATCCAGCCATCATCGAAATGTTCCGTGACCTCCTCGAACCGGATGATCGGTTTGAGGTGCGAACCGCAGTCTCAGGGTACGATGCCGGAATCCTCACAGAGGACTTTCGGCCTGATGTCATTCTGCTTGATTTCAAGCTGCCGGACATCAACGGAACCACAGTCTGCCGCACCATCAGGGCACAGCCGAAGTATGAGCACATTAAGATCATTGCGTGCAGCGGCGTGGCTGACCCCGATGAAGTGAAAGAGCTCATGGATGCTGGCGCGGATGAGTTCATTCGAAAACCCTTCATGATAGCGACCGTGATCGACAAGATCGCCGAGCTGCTGAAGGTTGCGTAACCTCGCTTACGGTTGAATAGCAACAACGGCACCAATCATCGCGCGGTGACTCCGCCCCTGTGGGGACGTCCGGAGGATCACCGCTGCGTAACTGGGCGCTAGTCTGGGGATGCCGCGCCGCGAGCGGGCGGTGCTGTCAAGGACCGGTGCTGCCAGGCCGCATCATCGATGGCCTGGTCTTGTTGTGCCTATGCTTGTTGCGCCCGGGCTTGTTGAGCTTGGGCGATGACAACGATCGGTCCCTGTTGCAGGCTCCCAAGCCGATTGCGCCGTCTGCTGCGACAGACGTATGAGAATTCCAGGTCATTTGCGAATGTGGAACGACGTACGCCACTGGACTCGGGGGCGGTAAGAACGAAGGATTGTTGTGTCGGATACACCAACAACGTCATCCGCTGACGCGCCGGGCAGCACGCACCTTCGCCTGGCCATGCTTCAATCGCAATTGGATCAACTCCCCGTTCTCGATGCTTCCCGGTTTACCGCGTCGACCCTTCGACGACTGATGGATCCGCTGGAACGTGCCGATGAACTTCCGTTCTGGATGATGAAATCGTGGTTCGTGTCGCTGACGCGGCAGATGGCGGTAGATACGCAAGCAAGCTCAACCAGCGATTCTGCCGGACCGCGAGCGAACGAAGCCAGGCTCTTCGATGAGTCGGCATCCGATGCAGAGTCGCTTTGGATGCACGCCGGCTTCTCGGCCTGGATGAGCTACAGCATCGCCCTGCACCCGGACGTACAGGCGGACCCCCTTGCGGCTTTTCAGGCCGGCTGGTTCCATGATGTCGGCAAAATGGTCTTCCTCGCCGCCATGCCACGGAGCTACGCACGCATCCTGCGCCACACCCGTCACCAGCGGACGCTCTTCTGCAACGCGGAAATTGAGATGTTTGGCGTTGATCACGCCTACGTCGGTGCGTATCTGCTCGGTAAGTGGGGATTCCCCGACGCCGTCGTGGCATCGGCGCGTTATCACCATCTTCCTCCCATGGCGTACACCGGTCGACAGACGGCCGAAGTCGAGCGGTTGGTTGCCTTGGTTCAACTGGCTGATCAGTTTGCGCGTCGCGAGCGCGTCGGCTTGGGCGATCGGTTCCAGGATGCCGTCGTCAACGCAGGGTGCCGTCAGCTGGGCATCGAACGCCATCAAATCGAAGAGATCGGTAACGCCGCGATCGAAATCTGGAACGACCAATGGATATCCGATGTGGAAGCCGCCGGTCGGGTTCTGACGGAAACGGTTCGCAATGCACGCGACGACGGCGCCGCGGTCGGCGATGATGATCTCTGGGAGCGTGCGCTCCAGGAAGTCGTTGAGAGAATCTCGGCGTCACCTCGCGTTGCCGATGTCGTGTCCGCTGCGACAACCGTTTTGGCCCGTCTGCTAAAGGCATACGACGGCGCACTGTTCACCTGGTTCGATGGTGAGTCCGGGGCCTGCATCGGGTATACCTCGCCAACGCATACAGACGCGCCGGGAGACAGGGCACCGACCATCATGGTCGGATGGAATGATCCGGTCGAGAATCACGAGACCGATCGAATGCGTTCCGGGGCGTACGACCCCATGGCAGTTCGTGATGACGACGGGCGAATTCGTTCATGGTGGCAGAAGCTCGGTCTCCGAGGCGAACTCCGCGAACTCTGCGTCTGGCGCCTGGACCTGGGAGAAGGTGTGCATGGCGTATTCGTCGGAAACCTCCCCGAGCCGGGGCGCAATTTGCTTCGCGACGCACGTCAGAGAAGCCGACCCCTCGCGGGCGTTCTTCGCATGGCGCTCCAATATGCCCTGAAGATGCAGCGCGACCAATGGCAGGAGACCGTCCTTCTGGATCACCAGCGGCGGTCGTTTGAATCGAACCGTGAACAGTTACGGTCGGAGGTGATTGCCGCGATCAGCGAGATGGCCGCCGGCGCCGCGCACGAACTCAACAATCCGCTGGCAAACATCTCGGGACGGGCCCAGCTGCTGCTTGCCAATCCGTTGGATGACCGCCGTCAGCAATGGGCGGAGACAATTGTCGCGCAAGTTGGTGAGGCAACGCGAATCGTCGATGAGCTGGTTAACTTTGCCAAGCCGCCGAAACCGCGTGCAGCTTCCCGGCGACTGATGGAACTGGTGGATATGCGACTACAGCATTGGAAACGCGGTTCCAAGTCGCGTGGACGGTCAGTTTCCATCGCAGTCATGGACCCGGGGTTGACTGTTTACGTCGATGCGGACCACTTCGCCACCATCCTGGATGCCCTCCTGGACAACGCCGCCAACGCGGAAAGTAAGACCATCGAGATTAACTCGCCTTCCTCGCCATCCGATGAACAAGTCCGGATAGAGATGACGGATGACGGATGCGGCATGACGCCCGAAGTTGTAAGCCATGCCGCAGACCCATTCTTCTCGCACCGCAGAGCCGGTCGCGGGCGAGGACTCGGACTTTCGCTGGCCATGAGGCTCGCAGAAGTGAATGGCGGAAAACTGTGGATCGATTCAACACCCGACATCGGAACCACCGTATCGCTGGCATTGCCGGCGCGGGCACAGCGTACGCTGCCCGCACCACGCGCAATCCAGACAACCCCCG
>JBMYUM010000286.1:0-5561 GCA_049605375.1 Phycisphaerae bacterium
TGGAAATCGCGTGGCGACATTCTCAATGACCTCCACGCCCGTCTGATCCGAGTGGATATGGAAAAAGACGAGATTGACATCCGACGACTGGAGTTTGGCCGCCAGCTCTTCCTCGGAGTTAAGCTCGGCGATCAAGCGCACAAAATTGAGCGACTCAATCTGCGCGGCAATCTCTCCCTTGCCGTCGGGAGCCGGGTCGTACAAGCATACTCGTAGCAGGTTGCTCATTCTGTTCCGCCTGTGAAACTACACGATTTCTACATGACGGTTCTATCGGAGGCTACGACGGGCAAGGTTGTGTTATTCCTGACCGCCAATGACGTCCGAGAAGCAAGCCAACGGAACGTCCGCTGTTTATCGGCCCTTCCACGCTGCGAGCCGTTGCGTTATTCGCAGCGCACGCCCCTCAATCGCCTCATAGTTACCATCCTCCAGATCTGCCGGTACGAACAGGGATTTGACAAAACCCGCTCCCACACAACCCGCATCCAGAAAGTCCGTAAAATTCTCCGCATCAACGCCGGCCGTGGGAAAGAGCGGAAGATAAGGCATCGGGCCACGAACAGCCTCGATAAAGCCAACGCCGCCGGCCGGAGCCGGGAACACCTTGACCAGGTCGGCGCCGCCCCGATACGCCGTTTCCATTTCCGTCGGCGTGCTGGCGCCCGGAATCGTGATGGCTCCCCGCGTACCGGCCGCGATGACAACAGCCGGATCAAATATGGGCGAGACGATGAAAGAAGCCCCCGCTGCGATCGCCTCCTCTGCCGCGCTGACCGACATCACTGTCCCCGCACCGGCAAGAATCCCCTCCCGCTTCGAGAATTCATGAATGAGGTCTAGCGCGCCAGGCGTCGTCATGGTGAACTCGACGAGCGTAAATCCTCCGCGGACGGCCGCATTCATCGCCGATTCGGCCTTCTCCCGGGTGTCGGTTCGAATGATTGCGGATACACATTGATCACGAATCGTTGCGGCTGTCGCCGCCCGCAGTTGCTGTTTTGCTTCCGGTATCTGGCTGATCCAGTCGGCATGTACCATGGGTATCTCTCCTCTTTGTGGACGAAGCGACCATCCAGTGCATTGTCTATAATGAAACGCCAGGAGCGTCGATACCTATGATGGAGAATCGACCTATACAGGCTTGTTTCCGCTCTTCAACGATGCAACAAGCAACATGGCTCGCGCGTGTGGCGGGCAACGGCAGCAAACTCAATGAACGGCCATTCAGATTCTTGGAGACCACATAAATGAATCACGCCCTCGATCGCCTCGTTCACGGCTCGCTCTTGCTGGCGGCACTCTCGTCCACCAACCTTCATGCAAACAGCGCAGATCTGACAGATTCAACAAATGGCAGCGCGGTGCCTAGTCAAGAAAACAAGTCAGTAGAAGCCGGTTCAACTCCCGAAAACGCACCCGAGGACAAACCCGCCAAAGATGACAAACAAGCGGTAGCCAAAATTCAGGACGCCATTATCAAACAGTGGAAACGGGTCCAAACAGTCAAGATGACCATCGACCTTGAGGTACGATCACGCATGGTCGGCGACCAGGATGACCTTTCCGAAGGCGGAGGCATCATTGAAATCGACAAGCGCGGCACCGTTCGCAAAGTTCGAGCAGATTCTCGTATTAACCCGGTCGACGCGGGCGGAGCCGCGTACCGGCATCGGCCCTCCATGCTTCAATCCGTCATCGAAGATGGCGAAGCCATTTACACGATCCGCGAGGCCGGACCGACCAAGGTCGCATACAAACACGATAAGGGTACACCCCACTTCCCCGAATTTGCACCTGACGCGATTTTTGATCAGCTGAAAGACACCATGACGTTCTCCTACTTCGGCGAAAGTGACATCATGGATCGCCCCGTAACCATGTTGAAAGCAACTGCTAAGGAAGGAACACCCGCGTACACCTTTTTCTTCGACAAGGAAACGGGACTGGCCCTCAAGATCGTTATGGACGATCCGATTCGCAGCTCTTTCTTCAGCACCTTCACGTGTATCAAACTGGAGCTCAATCGCCCCATCCCCGCGGATCGATTCAACGTCGAGATCCCAGAGGGTGTGGAAATCAACGATCAGACCACGACGAAAAACAAACCGGAAGAATAGAACGCCAGATTGGAATTCCGCCGGGTGCCATGTCAAAGTTCCGGGTGCTATGCCATCATTCGGGGTGCCATGCCATCATTCGGGGTGCCATGCCATCATTCGGGGTGCCATGCTTACAAACGCCACAGGCGTTTGTAAGCATGCGACAAATGAAAGCAATCAGAACTATATTCCGAACGCCGATCGCGCGGCCTGCGCCCGTCCCGACCTAACTGTTGACGCAACGTTGCTCCAGACGCCGGGCAGGTACACCGACTGTCACCACAAAAAAGACCCCCGCAAGCCGCAAGCTTACGGGGGTCATTTCATTTTCAGTCATTCACGCAACGGGGCAATCAAGCCCGTCGAAGTGAACTATTCACACGGAAGCGTGCATTCGACGTCCGTGTAGCTGAAGCCCTGGAACGCAAGGACACCCTGCTGGATATCCGAGAAGTTCGCAACGCCGTTCGGCTCACACGGCCAGATGTCAGCTGCCTCAAGCGAAACTGAGTCAAACTGCTGCTGGAATGCCAGCACGATCAGCTGCACGTCGGCGAGACTTGCCGATCCGGAGTTATCAATATCACCCCAGACAGGCGTCGAGATCGTTCCAAGCTCACCAACAACGCCACCGTTGAACTCGACCTGAACACGATAGCTCGATTCAGGCACAAGGTCTCCGCCGGTCACGAGTACGTCGCCCCATGCAGCCGGTGACTGCAGGAACGGCGTATCGGTCAGCGTACCGTCCGCACCGACATAGAGCGTCAGACACGGGTAGTCCTGCGACGTCACGCGGAGTGCGACATCATCCGGACCTTCAATCGGTGCAACTTCGATCGAACGCGGACCATTCTGAGCCAGTGCCGGAGCACCACAGTGGTCAAGATCGCCATCTACATCAGCATCCGGACCCGTGCCCGTGATGATCTCGATGAAGTCGAGCGTCGCGTTGTTGTTGCAGTCAACCACTGGACCCTGGTAGGCCGCCAGGAAACGATCGAAGTCTACATCATCGACGTCGCCGTCTTGATCGATGTCGCCGATCGCACAAGCGTCGTCAGCGGTGTAGAACGAGCCCGGCCCGGTGAAGCATCCACGGAACGCAACCCAGTCATCTTCATCAACAACCTGGTCGGAATCGAAATCAAACTCTGCACGTCCCAGAGACTCAAGGAAGTCGATGACGAGATCCTTGTCGCTCGGTGAAAGTGCAGCGTAAGCCTGAGCCGACGGCTGTCCTTCGCTGAGCACGGCGTTGTGCAGATCAATGGCAGTCGTCACGCGGCTGGCAAACGTACCGCCCGCAGCGCTACCGTCGTGCATCAACGGGTTACGCAGGTTCAGACCCATCAGCGGCGTCGTGCGGAACTCACGCCCCGTTGCGTCGCCGTTCTCAATACCATCGCCGAGAAGACCCATGTCGTGCAGGAGGAAGTCCGAGTACGCACGGACGACCTTGTTCGACAGGGCAGCCTCTGGAGCCGATCCCGTGATGAACTGCGGTACGTGACAATCGCCACAGCCGATGTTCATGAAAATCGTCTCACCCGTCATGCCGGACTTCGGCGTCTGCGGCGGGGCCGCGAGATAACGCTGGAAGTCAGCAACGAGGTCAATGAAGGCTTCGCCTTCCGGACCGTCATCTTCCGGATCCGGAACGGAATCACAATCAGCCAACTCCGGCGGGAAAATTCCGTTCGGGTCATTCTCAGTCGGAATCAGGCGGTTGGTAATACCCATTTCTTCCTTCGATGCATCGGCGGTAAAGCTCAACATCGTCGGGAGAACGCTCTTCCAACCGAACTTTCCGACACGCGGAATGCCCGGTGCTTCCAGTGCCTCAACCATGTGGGCACGTCCATTCAGACCCGCCGGCTGATTATCAGCAATCGCAATGATGTCAGCATCCGGAATCGACTCGACGAGACCATAGCCAAGCATACCCG
Organism: Phycisphaerae bacterium; assembly: GCA_049605375.1. Classification (GTDB taxonomy): domain Bacteria; phylum Planctomycetota; class Phycisphaerae; order UBA1845; family UBA1845; genus JADFOB01. Next base: position 4,052 of record JBMYUM010000286.1, read on the forward strand.
GCGTCACACGCTGCGTGACGATGATACCCGGCAGCTCTTCCGGAACCGTCTCAAGACAAGCGTCATCGATCGCCAACTTCTGGAACAGCGAACCACCATATTGCTCAAGCGAATCAAACCCGCCCTTGTCCTGGACACCGGCACGAACAACAAACTGCGAACCAGCACCACCAACCGGGTTGTTGTGGCAGCTGCTGCAGGATGACTGGTTGAAGATCGGGCCCAGTCCGTCGGCTTCCTGGAAGTCCTGACTGAACAACGCACGCCCGTCAAAGAAGCGTGTCAACTGTTCCGGAGTAAGGTCGGGAAGCGGATCACCACCGCGTGGCTGCAGCGGAATGGTGCAAGTATCCGAAACCTCATCACAAGGCCCGGCACCACATGGCGGAGCACCTGTGACACACTCACCAGCATTGCACGTTTCCGCACCGTTACAGAAGAGCATGTCATCACAATCTTCGTCGCCGAAGCAGACTTCACAATCAGCAATCACCGTACCCGCACACGTGCCTGCGTTGCAGACGTCGTTTTCGGTACAGACATCACCGTCATCACACGATGCACTGTTGTTTGTGAACTCGCACACGTCATTGACGCAGGCGTCGTCGGTGCAGACGTCACTATCGTCGCAATCCTCATCACCCACGCACGACTGACAGTTTGCAACCGGGCTACCCATGCACGATCCAGCCATGCATACGTCACCGTTCGTGCAAGGATCGTTGTCGTCACAAGCATCACGGTTCGGGACAAACTGGCATGTGCTGTTCAGACAAACGCCTGAAGTGCACGGATTACCGTCATCACAATCAGCCGGAACCGAGCAAGCCTGGCAAACAAATTCAGTCACCTGGAAATTGTCGATACCAGCTTCGGTCAGAGAGTCATTCGGCAAGTCGGTTGCCGTGAAGCGAACACGAACCTGCGACGTCGGCGTCACAAACGATCCGACAACGAAGTTCTCAACACGCCAGGTTGAGTTCGTCGAACCGTACGTTCCGACAGGGGTCCAGTTGTTTCCGTTATCATTCGACACCGAAACAGCCAGCTCATCCGTCACGCCGTTGGAGGAATAGAACCAGTAGCTGAAGCTGATGGTCGCATCCGTACCATTGAGATCGATCGTCGGCGACAACAGATGGGTCGGACCACCGTCAACGTCGGCCGTTCCAGCCTGACCACCCGGCGCACCATTCTGCGTCACGAACGCAAGGTCACCGTTTGCCGTTGCATCGTCGTCCGGAGCAACAAGGTCACTACCCGAAATCGTTCCAATCGGGTCGGCCTGTTCCCAACCACCGGTGTTGAGCTGCGCGCCGTTTTCAACCGTCCATTCACTGACATCACCTTCGATTTCGTCACGGCGAAACAGGGCCGAAGCAAGGGACACCGCGCCGCCGGGCTCCAATGCGATTTTAAGGCGCAGGAACGCCTGTGCCATTGCGCGCATCGCCTCTTCTTCGGTGACCGACAACCCCGGCCCACACAGTCGTTTCAGAATTGGAAAGGT
>JBMYUM010000287.1:0-5548 GCA_049605375.1 Phycisphaerae bacterium
TCCTTGTTCAGACGCTTCCCGGTGCAGACCCATCAGCCGTAACGGCGGCCTATCAGGACAGTAACGTTCAAATTGTCAATCAACTAACAGATCTGAACCTGACAACGGTGCGTGTTCCCGATCGCGATCTTGAGGAGGCCGCTCGATCATTGGCAAACGCCGGCGTGTTTGAGGCGATTCACAAGAACTACATCTATCAACTGCAGAGAACACCGAATGACCCCAGCTTTGTGCAGCAGGATCACCTGCAGCAGATCGGGTTACCGGATGCCTGGGAATCAACGACCGGTTCTGATGAGATCATCATTGGCATCGTTGACTCCGGAGTGGATCGGGATCATCCCGACCTCCGCGAGAAAATCCTGGAAGGCTACAACATCGTCGATGAGAACGACGACTTTGACGACGAATTGGGGCACGGAACGCAAACGGCAGGCGTCGCTGCAGCCGCTGGTGACAACGGATTGGGTGTTGCCGGTGTGGCCTGGGATTCACCTATCGTGGTCGCACGTGTGACTGATTCATCAGGAAGCGCGACCAGCCGCAATATCGCCGGAGGGATTCTGTGGGCTGCCTCTCGAAATGCACGCGTCATCAACGTCAGCTTTGCACCGTTGTGGTCCAACAGCATTGTTGAGGTCGCGTCACAGAAGGCGTTCGGTTACGGATCCATGGTGGTGATCAGTTCCGGCAACGGTGGTCTGGAGCGTGATGCTGAGGGTTATGAAGAAGCTATCTTCGTGACGGCAACAAACAGTGACGACGAGGTGACATCCTTCTCCGATCACGGTGAGTTTGTTGACGTGGCTGCTCCTGGTGAAGCACTTCTGACGACGGCGATGCAAGGGCAGTATGAAGTCGTGAGCGGCACGTCCTTTGCGGCACCTATGGTCAGCGGTGTACTCGCATTGTGTTGGTCGACCAATCCGTCATTGCGGCCGCAGAGTATTAGGAACTCCCTGTTGGCGAGCAGCCTCGATGCAGGCGAAACGGGGAAGGACATACTCTATGGAAATGGTCTTCTTGCGGCAGACATGGCGATCTCTGCTATCGCGAAACTCGAGTCGATTCCTGATGACGAAGGGCCGTCACTTACCATCCGTTCTTATCAAGATGGTGATCGTGTGAACGGCCAGATTACAATCGGTATCGAGGCCGAGGACGACTGGGGCATCGCCGACGTGGTCATGTATGTTGATGGGACCGTCCAGGCGACCGACACGACACAACCTTATCGTTTTCTGCTCGATCCCGGTGGATTTGCATCGGGGCTGCATGATGTTTCATTCATCGCCTCGGACTTCTCTGGCAACCGTTCGGAAGAGACGGGTGTACAGCTGAATTTTGCCAGCAGCGCCTCCGGGGTCAGTCTTCCGGTTGTCGAGTTTGAATCGCATGCGAGTGGCGAGGTTGTCAGCGGCGACGTCCTACTTCAGGCACAGATCGAATCGACGCTGGAGCTGCTCTCCATCGAATGGATGATCGATGAGGAGCCGGTTTTTTCGTCTTCGGCGTCCGGCACAAACACGCAGGTCAGTTATCTCTGGCGCACGGAAGAATTCAGCGAATCAAGCCACGTGATTACGCTCGTGACGACGGATATTGGTGGTCGTCAGGTAACAAAGTCCCTTACGTTGAGCATTGAATGATGAACTTCACACAGTATGAGCCACAGTTGGATGATGTGTCGGCTGCGCGGGATATGCTCAACCGGTTTCTCGAGGATGCGCCGGGGCACGGTTTTGCAACTAAGGACAGGCGTCAACAGGGGCAGCGAATCTACCATGGATGCTGGCCGATTCTCGTCAGCTATTCATCAAACGGAAGCAGCCACGAGATGGGCGCTTCACTTTACAACATCTCTGCGCACGGTCTGGCGTTTACGTGCATGCAGTCTTTCGCTGTCGGCGAAAAGGTGTGGGTCAAGCTTGTGCAGGCCGATGACAATCGCCCCCGAATTTCCTGTACCATCCGTCACAGTAGTGAACACGCCGACGGGTTCATGATGGGCGGAGAGATCATCATGTCCGACCGTTGATGGAGCGCACAGCGGTTCCGGCACCTGACTGACCGCGAATACCCTCGATCTCACGTCCCCTGCGCTTGACAAAGGGGACGGTCTTGCGAAGTTGTCCATCTACGCGACGAACGGTTCGGCCACATTCGTGGCCCGGGTAGAAGGGCAGGCTAAACAATGGCGCATCAGCAAGAACGGTTTGACGAGGCGATTCGGCAAATGAATGCTTCGCATGAACAAGATCCGCGCACAGAGGTCTTCGATGGTAAGACCTATCCCAAAGAACTCATCTTTTCACAACGGGTGTCACGGTGGCTGCATGAGTTGCTGGAGGACCCACCGGAAGCGCTCCAACTGGCGGCATTCGGGCATACCCTCTGTCGCTGGAAGGTTCGCCGTGATGACTATGACCGAGGGTTGGTTGGGTACCGGTACTGGCGGCTGGCTTGCGCAAATCGACATGCGGATGAAGCTGAGCAAATCCTGCGCGACGCCGGGTATGACGATCCAATGGTGGAGCAGGTGCGAAGCTTCATTCTGAAGAAGGACTGGCCGAATACCAGGGAATCGCTCGCGTTGGAAGACGCGGATTGCCTGGCTTTCCTCGAACTCAAATTCAAGCATTACCTTGATGACTGGGATGAAGACAAGACGATCGACATTCTAGCCAAGACGGCGCGTAAGATGACACCGGAGGCGAGGCGTCTGGTTTCCCGCCTGCCATTGTCGGAGCGTGAGCAGTCGCTGCTGGCGCGGGCTTTGGCCGACTAGTCCCGCGTGAGGGTTTCCGATCGCTTGTGCAAGCGGTAGCATCGCATTCCTGGTCACGGTGCTCGGTCAGGAAGATGGATACGCTTGTGTGGGATGCGCCGCGTCGTTCTTTCGAAATCTGGCGAACGGAGTTGCCTGCGGATGAGCCGTCTACGGTTTGCCATGTCTTTTGTCTTCATGATGGTGCTCATGCCATCGGCATGGCATTCTCACGCTACGGCCCAATCGGACGTCATTGCATCTGCGCAATCAGCGTCAGATCCAACGCAGGCAACCGAAGATGGGGCGTCCGAGTTGCCGTCCTCCACACCAGGCTCGAGCATACCCGCGAATGCGCTTGATGATGCCTACCTTCAAATCAGCCAGGACAAACCGCGTGTCGCCCTGCGAATGCTTGACGCGATACTAGCGCGCGAACCTGAGAATCCCTGGGCGTGGTATTTCAGAGGGCTTGCCCTCGTTCAACTCGATCAACCACATGATGCGCTCAATGCGTTCGAGGAGGCCCGGCTCTATGCGGGCCGACTCCATGCAGACGGTGCGGAGCCCGATCAGGATTTGATGGAAGCCATCTCCGGCGCAGCTGCGACGGCGCGTCGATCTCTGTTTTCATTCAATCTTCGCTCCGGGTTCTTCTACGACACGAATGTCAGTTTTGTTGATGAGGCGGCTGCGCAGCCCGGCCTGATTGCCGGCGACGAAGATGCGTATTTCGGGCTCAGTGCGGATAGTCGCATCGCACTTTATCATGCAAGGGACACTCGTGTCTGGCTTGATCTGCGGACGGCACAGTCATGGCACTTTGAGATCGATTCGTTTGACTACCAATCCTACGGAGGATCACTGAGCATCCGTCATGCCATTTCTGACTATGTCGCTGTTGAGGCTGGGTATGACTACGACGCCGACCTGCTGGGACGCGATATGTTCGGTTCGTTCCAACGAGGGCGGCTCAGAGTGGATGCGATGCTGCCTTTCGAGAATGAAGTGGTTGTTCCCAGACGAACGTCACTCTTCTACCACCTGGAATCGAACGACTTTCTGTTTCCCACGACCGATGAAGCGTTCGATCAGGACGCGCTGGGGCATGTCGTTGGGATTGAGCAGGTGGTGCGTGTATCGCCTGTCGTGGATTCGCCGGCATACATCGATCTGATTCTCGGATACCAATTCTCGCACTACGACACGGACGGCACGGAATTTCAGCGACGGCAGCACCGATTTCACACCGGACTGGCTGCACCCATCCTGAATCCACTGGGAGAAGGGGAATACCTGTTGATTCCTGAGTTGCCCATGCGACTTGAAATGGGCATGGACTGGATGATTGATGACTACACTGAAGCCAGCCTGATCGATCGCGACGGGGGCGAGCGGCGGGACCGCATTCTTCGGTATCGTGTTGCCTTATCGCAAGTCCTGGTGGATGATCCGGTTTATGGGCAGTTGACGTTTCGCTTCCTTTTCCAGTTTCTGGACGCCGATTCCAACGTCATTACCGAAGATCGTCGGCAGCCGTTTGATTACGACAAAGCCCTGTATGGCTTGCAGCTTCATTGGTCCTGGTAGGAAGCAGCAGAAACAGCGATGCACGATCGAGAAACACAGTGTGTGGGAGGAGATGGGTCATGACCGATCAAGAAGATCCGAAAATGGAATTCAAAACGGTCACCAGTACGCTGTTGCTCGAAGGGTTGCGCGATTCGGACAACTCCGTCTGGCAGCAGTTCGTGGAACGTTATCGGCCGCTCCTGGAACGATACGCGATACGCAACGGATTTGCCGGTGCCGACGCGCAGGACATCGCCCAGCTTAGTCTGGTAACTTTCTGCCAGGCCTATCAGGATGGCAAGTACGACCGCGAGAAGGGCCGTCTTCGGCATTGGCTGTTCGGGATCGCACACAATCAGGTTCGTAATGCTCGAAAACGACGTTCAAGGAAGGAACTCAATGTCTTTGACGAGACCAGCCAGACCAACTTCTTCGACCGGCAGCCCGAGGAGTCGGAATTGGAGGCCGTATGGGAAGAGGAGTGGCGACAGGCACTTTTGAGGCAATGCCTGGAGGAAATTCGACGTGAGGTCGACGACAAGTCCGTAGAGGCATTCGAACTCTTTGCCTGGAAGGGACACAGCGCCAAGGAAGTGGCCGATAAGCTGGATATGAGCCCGAACGCGGTTTTCATCGTAAAGCATCGAATCATGAAGCGAATTCGCGAACTTCTGCCGCGCATGGAAGAAATTTTCTGATTTTTGGCAGAGGTCGAGAAAGATTGCGAACGCGACGGGACCAATGACACTGTGTACTGCGTTCAGTGTGTTTCATTGGGACGATTCTAGGGTGTGCCGACATCATGCCTGTTTGCCCGACTGCCGGTGAATTGACGGCCTTCCTGGCCGGAAGCTGCGACGGGGAAACTGCGCTTCGTATTGAATCCCATCTTGCTGAATGCGAAACCTGCTGTTCATGGTGCATGGAACATGACAGCAAGGACCCGCTGCTGGACGATGTCCGGAAGGTGCTCGATACGGCCAATCCCAGCGGAAGTACGGTTGGCTCGGTACTGATCACAGAAGACCAGGAAGAGTTGCTGCAGGACAACCCCGTCGTCAGCGGTTACGAGATACTCCATGAGCTGGGGCGCGGCGGGATGGGGGTCGTTTATCGCGCTGTGCAATTGGACACGAAACGCGAAGTCGCGCTCAAAGTCCTTCTCGATGGGGCGATGGCCTCAACGCGGGCCAAGCGGCGGTTTGAACG
>JBMYUM010000288.1:0-5534 GCA_049605375.1 Phycisphaerae bacterium
CGTTGAGTCGTCGGATGATCCTCGTCAGCGTAGCCACGTACCACATGGCGATCGAGGAACAGGTCGCAGCCCGGTTCGAAGCGTGATCCGTTGTTTTGCCAATCGAGATTGGCAGCGACCGATCGATCGGTGTGCACGCTGTGACACTGCCCACAAACCTGTGACGACAGTTCTTTCGTCATATGGGTCGGGTGTGACACCGTCTTGTCGCTGTCGCTACTGAAATGCAATCCATAACGGCGTCGTGGATCGCGGTTCGCCTCAACATGAGCTGCAGAGGGTCCGTGACAAGATTCACATGAAATGCCGAACTCGGAGACGTGCGTATCGACCGTCTGCAGACCGGCGACGGACAGCCGTGGACGGCCCTGCGTAGCATGGCAGCGGATACATCCCTTCTCCCAACGCGCCGGGCCAGCAACAGGCATGGGGGCATGTTCCGGCCAGGGCGGGCGAATGAACGACGCATGGTCAGGAATCCACCGATCTTCTTCTACGAGAAAACTGAATGGCAGCTGGGCGACGCGCCGACCTTCGCCGGTCTCAAACCAGTAAACCTGCAAGTGATGGGAGCCGGTCGTCATGACAATACGGCGGTCGACTTGCGGCCTGGAACCGGGAGCCGTTCCTTCCTGGTCCATGGTCACCCAGAACTCGCCATCACGTTCGCTCAACTGATACGTGCGACCCCGCAATGTCAACGTCACGTCGTCGAAAGGAGCCAGCACGCTTTCATCCGACGCGACTTGTGTCATCGTGCGGTGAAACGACGCATGCCAACTTCCATATTCACCCGGATGACAAGATCGACAGGAATCTGAACCCGCATAACCGTCGGCGAGAACTTCAATCGGACGATTCTGGACTACTTCACCTGACGAGAATGAACGGGCGGAAGACGTAACGCTCCAGGAGAGCGCCGCCAGCATGCCGATGACGAGGAGCACCATGGGCAAAGGCCTGGCACCGTAGCTCGCGCTGCCGGACGCCGGCGAGCGCAATCTATCAATCACGTAACTGCAAACCGGCATCAGCATGAGTGCCAGAATGACAACAGTAATGGCAACCTGAATCCACATGGTCGTGCTCAATACCAGACGACTTCAATCGCCCGAAGTGCCACATGATTGGCATCGACAGCTTCGAGATCGCAAAGTTCTGGCCCGGCAAGCAGGGCGAGGTCACCCGAAGAGGCAGGCCGTCGACTCGTGACGAAACCACAGGCCGGGGCAGACCTGAGGCCGGGGAAGCGAGCATCAAACGAGCCGGACGGCGCATCGCCTCAAAGGGAAGACGCACACCTTGCGCGACGACGCAAGCGCGCAGACAGCGCGGGCCGTAGTCCAATCTTTTCAAAATACTCAAAATGACTGATCAGATACTTGTGATGAAAACAACGCGATTCGAAGAAGACCGAAGTGGGTCGCGGCCGATTCTCGCCAACGTGCCTCATGCGACCAATACAATCTTCAGCGCCCCGTTTGTCGTCACCAAGATCAGCCGACAACGCAGGAATGCACCAACATGAGCCTTCACACCGCGAACGCGCTTGACGCCAACGTCGTCATGAACCCGAAAGGGCGACCAAAAATGGGGGATGGTCGTTCCAACATCGCCATGCGATGAACACCGCTTCAAAATCGCAGGGTTAAAAGGGAACATAACCGGTTAGAAATCGGTCAAGCTCACGATCAACCAGCGCTGAAGCCGCTTAACGGAACCCTTGGCCCACAACTTGTAGTCGTCAGTCCACGCAGAGGTGATCCAGCCGTGCATTCCACACGACAGAGAACTGTCAAACCCGAATCTACTCAATCATGTCTGTAGTTGTCAAGAAATTTAGATGTTGTTGGCGATTTCCCGAAGCGGGCATCGCAGGGCGTCACGCGACGGTACTTTTACGCATGTCAGTTCAGTGACACTGATTCTCTCTGGACGACTTTTTGTCCATCTAACGATATTGAGGTGGGGATAGTAAGATGCAAGCTGGTGATTCGATCGGAATTTGAGGGCCGGCTTGCGGATCAACCGCGGCAGCGGTAAACCACCACTGAAAACGACAGGTATGTGGCCATGATCGGGGACACGACCAACGCTGGTGGGTCGGTTCGCGTCGATCGTGAGGGAGTCAGCGTATTATGACAGACGTCCGAGAAAACCCCAGGACCCTTGCAGTCTATGCCGGGAGTTTCGACCCGCCGACAAACGGACATGTATGGATGATCCGTGAAGGGGCGCGAATGTTCGACTCACTCAACGTTGCGGTCGGTACCAATCCAGACAAGCGATCAACGTTTTCAATGGAGCTTCGACGATCCTGGTTGGAACAGATCGTCAGCGATGTCGTCCATGATCTCAACGGTGAGGGAGAGAGCATGCCCTCTGTTGAAGTGACTTCGTTTGAGAACCGATTTCTCGTCGAGTATGCCTACTCTCTGGGGGCGACGTTTATCCTGCGCGGCATCCGTAACGAAACGGACTATACATATGAACGGACCATGCGCTTGATCAATGCTGATCTGCATCCCACGATCACGACTGTTTTTCTGATGCCGCCGCGCGACTTGTGCGAGGTCAGTTCAAGTTCACTCAAGGGTATGATCGGGCCGAAGGGGTGGCAGGATGTTGTGCAACGATATCTGCCACCGTGTGTATTCGATCATCTCGAATCGCATCCTTCATTTGAGTAGACCTTGCGCTTACTCATCCATTTCAACCAGCACGACCCGTTGTTCGTAGTCATCGGACAGGGTGAGGTCTTCGGCATCCGAAATCGACATACGCATGATGGCTTCTACGCCATCCAGTTCACCCGGTCGCGCACGATCAAAAGTGACGAATAGATTCAATGCCTGCGTAATGCCTTCTTCAGGTTCCGTTGTCGGTATGCGAAACGTTCTTTGCGATGCAAGGAAATCGCCGTCATCGGCACGAACAATCTCGATACCGAACAAGACGTTTTCGCCGGGCGTGAGTCCGGTGGATTGGAAAGACACAAAGGTGTGAATTCCACCCTGGAAGCCCCGGAAAGCGGGTGCCTCGCCTCCTTCCGGAATCCGTTCCAACTCGCCGTCGTTCTCGTAGAAGTATTGCATATCGATGTTGCCGGCATCCTCGCAAACGACGGAGCCGCAATCTTCGCCGAGCGCGCAATCCGACTCGCCGTCGCATGGCGTCAGGGCAGATGAAATACAACCACCCTGAAGGCAAACATCACCATTGTCGCAGTCGGTATCGGTCGCGCAGCTTGGCAGCGCTTCACAAACGGCAGCATCGCAAGAGGACGGACCGTCGCAGTCGCTGGAGTTGCCGCAACTGATCGTGATCGATGCGATGTCGGCCTGCGAATCCGCGTTGTCAAAGCGTATGAGCCCTGAACCGGATTCCGGGAATGTCATGGCGTCGGCGGCAGCGTATCGCGAAGCGCTGCCGGTATCGGCAAGGGCACCGATCGTGCCTTCGGTTGCTGTTGATTCCATGGTGAAAGCGCCAGTCGTTGGTTCGAACCTGGCCGCATAGCCGTTCAGGCCGCCGACGAACACTTCAGTTGCTGATGCCATTTCAACGGCACGCAGACCGGGAACATCATCGAAGACCTCGGTCGACCATGATTCGCCATCAAAAAGGCTGACTTGTGCGGATTCTGATCCACCGACGGCGATCACTGTGGATTCATCAATACCATGAACAGCGTAGATGTTTTCGACAAAGCCTTCGCCGGCCGGTACCTGCACCCAGGCGCCATCCACCAATTCGAGTATCAGCCCGTTCTCGCCCACGGCCCAGGCACGCTCGCCGATCCCCCAGATGTCAAAAAGCGCCGTCGCCGCGACATCGTTATCCGGAACGGTGAATCGTCGGAAAGAACCTTCGTCACCGCGTACGATGACAGGCGCATCGTCGCCAACGTCGCCGCCGACCATCCAGAGGTCATCACCGGAGCTTCCCCAGATACCGTATAGGTCTTCTTCCGTGTCACTGAAGCGATCAGACCATCGCGTGCCATCGAAACTGATGAACGTGCCTCGGTCGCCAATCACGTAAATCTCATCACTGCTGAACCCGATGACATCGCGGAGCAACTCGACGCTGCCGACAACATCACGTTTCCATGCGTCTCCGCGAAGCCGGTACACCTGTCCCTGTTCCGCTGCACCGCCGACAAACACGGCGTCTTCCGTCCCGTCCGCCCACACGCCTTTCAGCGCTCCGACGGAGTCACTCTGAATCGTACTTTGCCAGCGATCGGAGGTTCCGCCGTTGCCGGATCCGCCGTTACCCGTGCCACCGTTGCCCGTGCCGCCGTTTCCACCAGTGTCGGTCGCGCATGCTGACAGAAGCAGTGAAAACAGTACGCATGCGCCACACGGGATGTGGGCGAACCGGTAACGATAGTCGGACGATGGTACGCTGTTTGTTCTTGGAAGGGGCATAATTACCTCGTGGATGCGCTCTTCTGGTCTATCATCATGGGGAGCCACAAGTGTCCGATCCAGTGATGGCGGACTATGGCTCCTCGGTATTTTGCGGTTCCGTCTGATCGGTTGCACCCTCATCTTCGGGTGTCATGTCACGATCGCCAGCCTCGGTCGATAACTGTTGGCTAGCGGCGGCGGCATGAAGGTCGGTCCAGGCTTGTCGCATGTTGATTCTCGCCTGGGCAAGGCTGGCCTGTGCGGTGACAAAGTCACGCTGCGCTTCATTCAGTCGATTCAGTGTCTCTTTGCCGGCGATATAGCCCGCTTCGACAATTCGGCGATTCTCGCGAGCGATTTCCAGCGACTCACGTTGGAGCAGAATTCGCTGTTGTGAATCGACCAGGTCGTTGATGGCCTGACGAATCTCGGACTCAACCGTGAGCTTGGTCTTTCGTAACTGGGCCTCGACGTCGGCGATGAGATGTCGCGCGATGTTCACCCGTGCTCCGCGAACGCCGCCTGCAAACAGATCCCATCGGAATTCAAGGCCACCAACGGCTGACTGATCGTCGTTGCGGTACCGCATGTTGGAAATTCGGTCGTATCCCCACGAACCACTGACCGCGACCGTCGGTAAGTACAGTCCCTGAGCAGCCTGCAGGTTTCGACGTGCGCGGTCGAGTTCAAATTCGGTGCGGGCAATGTCGGGGCGATTGCTGAGTCCGAGCGCGAGCCACCGTCTGACCTCTGGTGGTGCCATCTCGTCGTCACTTTCACCTTTAAGTGACGAGACGGAGACGAACTCGGGCAGCATGGCGCCTTCTATGCCAAGCAGCTCGGCGAGCACGACCTTGCCGGTGCGTTGCGCGTTGGTCACGATGGCAAGGGAGGTCTGGGCGTCGAACACACGAACCCGGAAATTGTCGACGTCGGCTTGGGTGGCCCGGCCCGCCTGCTGCAACTTACGGGTCTCTTCATACTGTTTCCGACTGAACTCTTCGTCCGCTTTCGCAATCCGAATCTGTTCCGTTGCCAACTGGATTTGATAGTAAGCCGTGTCCACGGCTCTCACGAGCAATCGCCGGACATCTTCGAATATCGACTCGGAGGCGCGAA
>JBMYUM010000289.1:0-5526 GCA_049605375.1 Phycisphaerae bacterium
GTGTCAGCGTCCGCGGGGAGTGTGCCGACAGAATCAGCCGCCCCCATGAACTCGGGACAAGACACAGGGTCCGGTGAGAGCAAGCAGCGTGCGGTGTATTCCGCAATTTCGGAGCTGTAATTTCCTGGATCGATTTCTTCGTAGTCCGTCAAACCGTCGTTGTCGGTATCGATGCCTGCCTCCGTATTGGAGCAGTTGAGCGGATCACCCTTCACACAAACCTGGGGTGCCAGGCCGAGAAGCCTCTCAAGCAAATCCGGAACTCCGTCACCGTCCGAATCTCCACTGTTCGGATTGGAGCTGATGCAGAATTCACCAGGTTGTGCGTTACCACAGGCTGGAATAACTGATGTCCCACCACCGACGTACGTGATGGTTACATCCCATCCATCGATTTCTTCACGATCGGTCAGACCGTCCGAATCCGCGTCGGCGATCGTGTCAGCATCACCTCGATCGTTCGGGTTGGATCCAAAGACAACTTCCTTTCCATCGGAAACGCCGTCACCATCCGTATCACGATTCAGTGGATCTGTCGCGAAGTTCCTGCGATGGTCAACACAAACAACACCTGGCGGTGTCGCTGATGACGGTGTGACAATCGGACAATCACTGCTGCTTGGCGTACCAGCATAACGCTGCACGTAGAGAGTGGGGTCGTTGTTCGGATCGGAATCCGTGTCAGACAGCCTGATGTAATAGCCTTCAAGTTCATCTTTGTCGCTGATACCGTCTTCATCGGTATCGCGTTTGTGCGGATCCGTTCGCTCAGCTCGTTCAATGTCATCTGGAACACCGTCGTTGTCTGAATCAGCGGTGAATGGGTAGGATCGAGTCTGATACGGGTCACCGATCTCGACAGTCCAACCGACTTTGACTTCGTCGTAATCAGAAATGGAATCGGTGTCAGTAAAAACCTGCCTATCGGAAGACTTGTGTTCCCATTCCTCGTAGGCAAACAGTCCGTCTTTGTCAAAGTCTTCGACGTATCGAAGCGTGTAGTTTCTACCACCATAAAGACGGGTGTCACTGAAATTGACACCAGGTTCCGGCAACGCCGACGGAGACGCAATCAGCGCCCAGAACTTCTTGTCAGGGATGTTTTCGGAGTTGGGATCGATGATGTTGGGGTCACCATTCTGAATGCCGCGCACACGTGTGAGGACTTCCACCTCGTATGTCGGCGCATTCGGGTTGCCAGGCTCCGTACTGAATGTCCCCATGACTGTACCATAGGTATCGCGCAGAGCGGGATCATTCACATAGGCGCTGCTGGCATCTGTGAGTCCGGGTTGAGGCACAACATCGTCAGCCTTGGAGATTCCGATGATCTCCTCCAGAGCGGTGCGCATTGAAATGCCGAGTGGTCTGCCCGTCGCTTCGTCGAACGTCGAGGCCGTGGCCACACGATAAGATTCGACTTCGCCATTGCCGAAGTCGATCACAAGACCGGCGGTCTGATCGTTTGTCTCCTGTGACGAAAATGCAAAGCTGCGGCCATCTTCCGATTCGATATTGAAGTTCGAGATTTTGACGATCACTGCGCTCGGTGCTTTGCGCAGTCGAGCCACTTCCTGTGGGAAAATCTGTACGTCAGAGAAAATGAACGGCCCCCGCTCTCCATCAAATGGACCGAGATTCAACGAGAGATCCTCACCGGTCTGAAGCGTTCGTTGGGGCAACAGCGTGGCGACCGGGGTCTTTCTCGAGGTGAACGGGTCATTCAACAGAACGGACAATTCAAGGTCGCGGATGCTGAAAGCAATGTCGCTGTTGTTTCTCACGCTGACGGTTGCCAGCAAATCGGCATCTTCCACTGTCCGGGTGACGGCGCTGTTCTGACTGATTTCCATGACTTCGGTCAGTGTTTTGGAATCTTCCTGCGTGGAGCTGATGGCCGACGACTGATCGACCTGGAACTGCCAGCCCCGTGAGGCAGTCTGCTCGAATCCCAGTTCGATGCCCCATGTGAATCCACCGAACAGTTTGTCGGCACCCCATTCAAATTCGAAGTTTGTTGCCTGACTTGTCACGCTGGTGAATTCGCCAGAGTTGACGTCACTCGTGGCGAACGTTCGTTCCGATCCCTGCGCCAATGTCGTCGAGGACGATCGCTCCTCGGTCTGCGTCGTACCTGTTTCATCCGTATACTCGAAGCGCTCATCAAGACTGAAAGCAATCTCGCCGACCACCACCTGTGGAACCGGAATGTCTGCGATTCGCGGATTGCGATTGCGTTCAAACAACTCGACAGCATCCGGAATCTGGTCGCCGTCGGTGTCTGCGAGAATCGGCGAGGTCTTGAAGAATTCGATCTCGAACAGATCACTGATGCCGTCGTCATCGGTGTCCTGCTTGCGCGGATCCGTGTAGTAAATGTTCCATTCGCTGTAGTCATCCACCTGATCCGCATCCGTGTCATCGGTACGTGGATCCAAGTTATGCCGATTCTCATCACCGTCCCAGATGCCGTCACCATCAGTATCTTTGCTGTACGGGTCGCTTGTTACGTGAGCCGTACCGGTCGTGCCATCATCAAATTGAATGGTCACAAACCACCCAAGCTCCTCGAACCAGTCAGCAAAGCCGTCACCGTCCGTATCAAGTTGCTCATCTATGACCGAAGGACCAACCGTTAAGCCGTAGGCGTTGGGAAAACCAATATTGCCAATCGCTTCGCTCTCACCTGTGAAACGATCAATGCGGACAAGCTGGGATGTCAGCCTGTCAAGCCCGTACATCGCCCGTAGCCTGTTATTGAACGCCATGGCCTGTATGCTTCCGAAGCCAAGCGGCCCCCTGTCCGCAACTGCCACTGTCAACGTGTCAATCGTCATGATCTTCAAATCGGAGCTACCGTAGAGCGTTTCGGTGTTTGCATCATACGTAAGGCCCCACACCTGGTGAGCCTCCAGGCTTCCGACAACCGTTACCGCAGCAGTGGATGGGTTGATTCGAACGAGTTCTCGAGGGTTGATCGTAGCCCCGTACAGCGTGTTTGAGTTGATGTCGCATGCCAGTCCGCGCACGTCATGTTCACCCAACGGACCAATCACATTGGCCGAACCGGTGTTCATATCAATGCGAACCAATTGGGATGGCGCAAATGTCGTACCGTACAACTGTCCGGAAGTTGGATTGAATACCAGCGCTCTGACATTCGCGATGCCTAGAGGGCCGACGATGCTACCTTGACCTGTGAAAGGATCAATCTTGATCAATGAGTGACTATCTGCATCTATCGCGTAGAGTTTGGCTTCCGGATTGATGACTGGTGCGGTCCCACGGAACGTTGCGCGCGTTGGATCAAATCCAAGTGGTGGAGGCAGCAGTCCGTCCGGTGCCGCCAATGGATTACCTTCCATGTCACGAACATTGACAACGTGTACGGTGTACTCATCAGGCGCCTGCGTGAGTGTGGTTAACTCCACCCAGGTGCGATCGTCACTTGGCGTCGCCTCGACAACAGTAAGAAATGCCGTATCGCTGCCAGCAATCGAATAATACAGCGGGTTGTCAATTCCCTGGCCCATGACCTTGTTGAAGGCTACAACGACCGAACGAGAGCCGGTTGAAACTGCCCCGACAACGCGCGGCAACTCATTTGTACTACCGAGGTGCAACTGCCCCGGAAACATGAACTCGCCCACAGCATCAACAATACCGTTGCCAACGAGATCTCTAACTTCAGGCGAGACCGTGACACGATAACTCGCGCCCGCCTGCTGAGGTTGTGTGATGAGTGCAACTTGCGTGTCGAAAGAACGAAGCTCAGTTTGGACGACGGCAAGCGGTGGATCGACAGTAAAGGACTGTGGCAGAATATCGCGTTCCGCAACAGGCTCAGTGAATGTAATGAGAATCGTGTTCGCGTTCTGAGACTCGATGGAGTCGATACTCGGACCGATGATGTCCTCCGCAGCTATGCCCTCAAATTCATCTCTATCACGTGTCGGATCAATCAAGGATGGTGAAGATCCCTGGAACGACGGCCGCACCCGTACGGCATAGAAGTCCTGCTTCATGTGTTGCTCGTCGGCCAATCGCAGACGAACGGAACGTCCATCGGCCGTAGCTACCGCTTCTACCGCAGTCAATGAAGGCTCGATGTCATAACGATTGAGCATCGCCAACCGTTCCACATCCATGCTCTGACTAAATGTGAGGAGAATTTCCTGGCTCGATAGTGCGATCGCACGTTCGAGATATGCTTCACCGTCTTCGACACCACTGAATACGAGTGTGGACCATTCCCGTGAAGCATCCGCTGACAACTGAATAGCGACCGCATACTCAATCGCTACTTGAGTTTGCGTCGCAAGGTAGACGCTACGACCATCAATGCCGGTCGCCAACGAAGTCACTTCCAGTGGTTCACTGAGTGCCGAGGTGATCACATACGCCGATGCCTGCTTCGCCTCCTGAGGGATTGCACCGTCAAAATCTATGCGAACGTAGTGGGTGCTTACCGCTTTGGCACCCATTGGCTTGCCTGGGGCAGCCGTCGGTTTGTCAGACAAGAGATCCGATTCGGGCCCGCAGGCCGTTCCCAGAACCTGCAAGAAAAGGAAAGCGATCGCCACGATTCGAACAGGCCGATTGGCACTCGTTTGCGTATTCATGAATGGCATACCTTCTTTGTGGTCAAGTGGCGATTTCGCCGACTGGACGACGCATTCTTATTGCGAGCTGGATAAGGCCCCCTCTTGGTGCAGCTTTCCGCCGACTAGCAGACGAAATTCGACTCAGGTCTGCGCAGCGTTTTGTAAAAATCGCGTCGCC
This sequence comes from Phycisphaerae bacterium, assembly GCA_049605375.1. Taxonomy (GTDB): domain Bacteria; phylum Planctomycetota; class Phycisphaerae; order UBA1845; family UBA1845; genus JADFOB01. The sequence continues at coordinate 4,783 of JBMYUM010000289.1, forward strand.
AGGATGCCCACAATGGAACCAAGGGCCCATAAAATCCTTCAAGAAATAACGTTACCGCGATTCAAGTGAGGCTTACCTCAATTGGAGGGAGGTTTTTGCGGGGGTCTTGGTAAGATCAAGCTCGAAGAACTCCGGCCCATCGGTTCGCGTGAACGGGCCCGTCCAGGTAATCAACAAGCGAATGTCAGAGACCGATCAACCAACTTCCGCATCCGGCGCCGCACCGTCGGATTTGCTACCGCAAGTCTACGACGAAATGCGTCGCATCGCCGGCGCATTCCTGGCCGGAGACCGCGACCGACATACACTTCAAGCGACGGCACTGGTTAACGAGGCATACATCAAACTTGCCAAGCAATCGCAGCTTGACGCCATGCCACAAGAGAACTTTGTGCGACTGGCCGCCCGGGTGATGCGCAATGTGCTGGTCGATTACATTCGTGCTGGGAACGCTGACAAACGCGGCGGTGATCGTAAGCGAGTAGCGCTGACTGCAATCAATGAGAGTGGCACACAAATCGACGTGGATGTACTTGCACTTAACGAAGCCATCGAAGATTTGACCAAGCTCAGCGAGCGCAAGGCCAAGTTGATCGAGTTGCGATTCTTCGGCGGATTGACGGAAGCGGAAGCGGCGACTTGCCTGGGTATCTCCCGGTCCGAAGCAACGGTCCAGTGGAGGCACGCACGGGCCTGGCTGCAGAAGCGGCTCCAAGATTCCGGGAACTTGTCGTGACACAGGAA
>JBMYUM010000290.1:0-5500 GCA_049605375.1 Phycisphaerae bacterium
GTGCTACTACTTCGGTCGTGCCGGGTGGAAGACCGAAGTTGTGACCTCGGTCGAAGATGCCAAGACGGCGCTTGATAACGCCGAAGCCCAATGGCCCGATTGGGCGGAAAGCGGATTCGCCATGAATATCATGCGGGGTATTCTCTGGTTTGATCGCATGGAAGACCTCGAAAGCCTCAAAGCTCAGGCCCAGGCCCTGATTGACGTACGTTAAATCCCATGGGGTCGCCGTTGGCGGCCCCACGATGCTCACCTGAACGGCCCCGAAGACTGAGATTCTCGGACGCAGTCCAGACTCATTCATATTACCCCGGAAATTCTGACACTGGTTTGTGGATTCCTGCGTGTTAGTAGATAAAGGGCCAGGTCTGCGCAATCGCTGGCGTTATTGAATATCGCACGCTTCTTCTGCTACAGTGCGGCTCGTGGCCACCCGGAGGAGAAGGCCTCGCGCCGTCGCAGTGGGGAAAACTCGCAATCCAACAGGAAACAGTCCACCCAATAAAGGATGCTACGATGAGACTGTCACCACAATTAAACCGTCGCTTGATTACCACTGTTGCCTTGGTCATTTCGTTGGCGCCGATCTCTGCCTCGTTTGCAGATTCCGGGTCCCCGATCATCTTCGTCGATAGCGACGCACCGGGAATCGAAACCGGCAACTCCTGGATGGACGCATACACGTCACTACAGGACGCCATTGCCAATGTGACGGGTAATACGGATCAGATTTGGGTCGCCGCCGGCACGTACTATCCGGATGAGGGAGCGGCGGAACTCCCCGACGATGTCGCCAGCACATTCAACATGGTCGCCGACGTGGCCATCATCGGTGGATTCGCGGGAACGGAAGACCCGATGACCTTCAATTTGCGGGATCGCGATCTTGAAGCGAACGAGACCATCCTGTCAGGCGACCTGCTGCAAGATGACAATCCGGCAATCACCGTCAGTGATCTGTTCACTGACGTCACACGACTCGATAACGCATACCGCGTGGTGACCGCCGCGAACGGAACGCTCGACGGGTTCACGATCACCGCGGGCAACAACCAGATCATCAGTGCCAAGGGTGGCGGCCTCTTCAATCCCGGAGCAACACCTCTAATCAAGAACTGCACCTTCGTGTTGAACAGCGCCGACGAAGGTGGCGCGATCGGAGACGTGGAAGCTGATGCAGCCGACGTCGTCCTGATCAACTGCATGCTCAGGGAAAACGGCGCCATGACTGGTGCCGCATTTGCCGGTGGCGAACTGGAAATGATCAACTGTGTTGCCAACGGAAACGAATCGGGTTCCGGATCGGAGTTCGTCGTCGACAACGGAAGCATCGCCGTTCGCAACTCAACCCTCGCTACGATTGAAGGCAGTCCGATCATCAACCTCTCGCTGTCCAATATCTTCGTGACCAACTCAATCCTGGATACGCCACTCAGCCCGGTCACTGTTCGCGCCGAATTCGGTTCCAGCGGTTCCATCTCATTCTCAAATTTGAGCGGCAGCCTGGAGAATGTCGAAGCGAGCGTGTCACTTGGTGCTGGTATGCTTTCGGTTGATCCGGAGTTCGTTAGCCGTGCCGGTCCTGACGGTGTTCCTGGCAACGCCGACGATGATTTACGACTGAGCAAGTCGCCGCTTCGAGACGCTGGCAGCAACAGCCTGTTGCCAACCGACACATTGGATGTCGACGCCGACGGCAATACCAACGAGCCGCTTCCGATCGACTTCGCTGGAGACAAACGGCAACGTGATGCACTCATGCACGATGACGTCGGTGAGGGTACTGCTCCAATTGTTGACATGGGAGCGTACGAATACCGCGGTGTGGTCTTTGTCAATGACGACGCAAGCGGTTCGGCAGACGGAAGCAGTTGGGAAGACGCTTACACCACACTGCAGGACGCACTCCAGGATCCCCTTGTCGATAATGGGATCATCCCGTTCATCTGGATGGCGGGCGGAACCTACAAACCGGATCAGGGTGGCAATAGCGTGCCGGGCGATCGCTCCGCAACGTTCACGCTGCCTGCGGGAATGACTTTGATGGGCGGGTTCGCCGGCAACGAAGTTCCCGGAATCTTCAACCCTTTCAATGGTGACGGCCGCGACTTCGAGAACAACGAGACGATACTGTCCGGCGATCTCAATGGTGACGATGTGCTGCCACTTTCCGACTTCGTGACCTGTTTCACCGGCGAACCGCTGACAACGGGATGCGAAGTTTTCGACGCCGACATGGACGGCATCATCATGACCAGTGATCTCGAAGGCTTCCTAGGCACAAACAACTACAATGACAATTCGCGGACAATCGTTGAATTCGTCTCAGGCGCGACGGATACAACGCTCAATGGCTTGACCATACGCCGGGCCAATTCAATCGACATGGATCAGGGCGCGATTCAGACTGCGTTCGGGACAGGCAAGCTCATCATCGATCAGTGTATCGTTGAAGAAAACGCATCTCTGACTACTGCCGGCGCGAGAATCGAAGGAAGCCAGCTGACCGTCAGGGACTCGTTTCTCCGCAACAATGTTTCAGGTGGTGCCGGTGGAGCCATCAACAGCAATTTCTTCACGAACACCGTCGACTTTGTTCGAAGCACCTTTGAGCGAAACCGTGCCGGTGAAAGTGGCGGCGCGGCCATTCTCAGTGGAACGACAAGCATTCGCAGGTGTGAGTTTCGCGACAATATCGCTGGAACAAATGGTGGCATATTCCACAGCGGCGGTGCGGTCGCGACCAGCTTCGACAGCGAGGGAACGAATTTCTCCATCGTAAATTCAACCTTTGAAAACAATAGTGCGGCCCCATCCGGTACCGGTGGTGCGGTGAACATCACGGGCCTTTATGTTCAGGCTTACGTCGCAAACTGCGTTTTCAGGAACAACCAGCTGCGTGATTCCGGAGGCTTGGGTGGAGCATTACAGATCGACTCGTCAAACAAGGGTGGTTCCACAGAAATTCGTATTGCCAACTCCGAGTTCGTCAATAACAGCGCAGGCACCGGCACAAGTCTCGGAGGCGCCATGCAGCTCGTCGGCACAGGTATGTTCCTTTCCAACCTGACGATCGTGGGCAATTCGGCCAACAATGGCGGTGGTATTCACTTCACCGGGGACGGCGCCATTAACAACTCCATTCTGTGGGCGAACGATGCTTTCTCCTCCGCTCAGATCGCAGAAGATGGTCAGACGGCATGCGGTGATCCCGACTTCTGTGAAGGATGCTGTGTCTGCGGACTCCTGGTTGACAGTTGCATCATCGACGGTGCATGGTGCTATGGCTCTGACGTCAGCAACGCTGATCCGCAATTCGTTGATCCGACATCCGGAAGCCCGTTTGCCGGCGCCGACGACACGAATTTCAGTGACGTCCGGCTGGCAGCGACCTCGCCTGCGATTGATGCCGGAAACAACGATTTCATTGAGTTTGACGATTTCGATGTCGATCGGGACGGTGACACAGAAGAGGTGCTCCCCATCGACCTTGATGGCAATCGCCGGCGCGTCGATGACCAACTGACCGAACCGGACCCGGGGAACCCTGGGAAAGAGGGCCCGCCGGTCATCGACATCGGGGCGTATGAATTCTCGCGCGATTGCGACGGCAACGGCATTCCGGACAGCGAAGACCTGAGCGAGTGTGTCGGCGATCCAAGTTGCAGTGACTGCGACGGCAACGGCCAACCCGACAGTTGCGACATTTTCGCATGCAACGAAAACAGTCCCGCGTTCCCAGGCTGTGACGACTGCAATCTGAATGGCGTTCCGGACGCCTGTGACATTCAAACGGGTACGTCTCTTGACATCGAACCGACCGACGGCGTGCCGGACGAATGCGTGGCATCCCAAGCCGGCGGTGTCACCACCAACTGGACCGACATCACCAACTGGCCTCCACTCAGCACTCCCATGGGTCCTGTCGACGGCTATCCGGATGGCGATGGAAGTTCTGAAGATGCTGTTCCAGATCAACACGTGACGATCAACGAGGAAACAACCGAAGTGGTAATCTTCCTGGACGAAACCGTTACGATCGACTCACTGCGCATCCTGGGCGGAGCTGAATTGCTGGTGACCAATGAGTCCAGCCCCAATCAACAGTTCTTCGGCAAGCCGTTCGGCCCTTCTTCCGACGGCGATCTGAACATCGTCCCCGGCGGTGAGATCTTTATCGAAGGTGATCCCATCGACGGCGATGTGAGCAGCTTGAAGGTTGCGAGCGATCGCCAGGTGAATGCGCAAGGCAGTTCTTTCGAACTATCCGGGAACGGGAATTATTCCAGTTCTGAGTCCGCCTTACCCGACGTGACCGCAACATTGACAGCCAACGACATTACGCTTCAGGAAGGAGAGCCTGCTGGCGGAAAGATGAATCTCAATGATTCCATGGCTGTCATTGCAGACGGTGACGTGACGCTCAACGGCATGCTCGTGGGAACCGGAACGAGTTGCACCCCGCCGGTGCTGAACATGAATGACTCCAGTTCCATGGATGTCATGGGCGACTTCAGCCTCAATGGCGGCGTCAACTTCAGCCTTGGTGGAAACGCAACGCTCAACGTTGGCGGGAATTACAACGACGGCAGCAACGAATTTGCTGACATCGACATCGAAGGCACGATCACCGTGGGAAGCCCCACGGGCTTCGCGAGCGGCCCCGCCCAACGTATCGAAGCCAGCGGCACCGACACCGGTGCGACATTTGCCTCCGCCGACGCGGCCAACACCATCAGCAATCTCGTCATCGGCGACAACGCCAGCGTCGTCTTCGAAGATGTGATTGACAACAACGGCGTGGGCCAGGCGCCGCTGACCGAAGCGGTCTACACCAAGTCCCTGACCTTCGGAACCAACAGTGTGGTCGTGATCGATGGCTGTCGAGTCTACTATGAAACCCTGACAGACAATGCCACATCGGTGACACTCATCAACAACGGTGAGCTGGTTCAGATCACCGGCGTCCCGGCTGCCGCCCGCGCGGATGACCGCTTCGACGTCAATGGTACGATCAAGATGTGCGAATCCGATGCAGACTGCCAGGCTGGAGAAACCGGACCGTCCCCGCAGACTTTCTGCCGGGAACAACGATGCTATGTCGCGCGGCAACGCTACCTGTCCGTTCGACCAAACCCGGTGAACGATGGTATTCTGCGGGCGATTCGAATCAGCCTCGACACCGGCGTTGGAGGCAAGGTCGTCCTCGGGTTTGTACAGGAACCTCTGGAAGTGTTCGGACCGGGACCAGGCCCGCAACAGTTTGACCTCGCCCGAATCGATGCCGCACCATTCTACGCAAACTGGAATGCATTCTTGACTGATCGCGTCACCATCGGCGATTGCGAGATTTCACCGGGTCACCAGTACGTCGTCGAGGTGATCGCAATCGGTGACGACGTCACGAATGACGGTCTCTATTCTGCACCACTCCGCCTTCCGACGGCCGCCAACCACGGAGACGTGACAGGTGGCGGATCGCCCGGCGATCCTCCCAACG
>JBMYUM010000291.1:0-5497 GCA_049605375.1 Phycisphaerae bacterium
TTGTGTTTCCCTTCATCCAATTGCTGCTCGGCCATCTGTTTCTGGGCGAACAGGTCGGCATACGGCGTCTGTCAGCCTGCAGTGTGGGCTTTCTTGGCACCCTGCTGATTATCCAGCCCAGCTTTGCCGAGGTTGGCCCGCCCGCGCTGTTGCCCCTGGTGGTGGCCGTGGTGTTCTCGCTCTTCATGCTGGTCACACGCCAGATCGCCAAACAAACCGACCCGATTGCCCTTCAAGCCGTCAGCGGAGTCATGGCCTGCGCCATCATCCTGCTGATCCGCATGATTTCCTGGTGTCGTTGCGGGCCTGCCGGGAGCACAACACGCGGTCGTCACTACCTTTGATTGAATGCCCGACATTCATCATCTGCGGAACGGACGATGCGCTGTTTACGGTGGACATTCAGGAGACCATGGCGAACGATATATCGGGCGCCAGCTTGCACCTGATGCCCGGTGTAGCTCATGGCGTGTACTTGGAAAAAAAGCGCGAGTTTGACCTCGCGCTCCTGGCATACCTTGATTCCGAACAGCGCTAAACTGTTCTCTCGTTTACTGCAAGTGCTTTTGGAAGTACCGAATCATCTTCGTGTTGAGACGAGGCGTGATTTCCGGCCCTCGCGCCATGTGGGTGAATCCACTCAAAACAACCATGTCATGCTCTTGCCCGGCATCAAACAGTGCCTTACTGAGATTGAGTGAGTGCTTGAAATAGACATTATCATCAGCCGTACCATGGATAAGCATCAGTGGTCTTGTCAATTTCGATGCATACGTCATCGCTGATGTGGCGTGATACCCTTCTTCATTCAGAGATGGGATGTCCATGTAACGTTCGGTGTAATGGGTGTCATAGTCGTACCAATCGGTCACCGGCGCACCGGCAATTCCCACGTGATAGACATCGGGCCGCATGAGTACCGCCATGGCGGAGAAGTACCCGCCGAAAGACCAGCCGAAGATTCCCACTCGTGAATCGTCGATTTCAGGAAATTTCTCAGCCAATAAAGCAAGGCCGCGAGCCTGATCTTCGAGTGGCAGTTCGATGAGATTCTTCTTGATGGCACGTTCCCAGTTCCGCCCCCTGCCTGGCGTTCCGCGTCCGTCAATCGATACGACGATGAAGCCATGGTCGGCGAGCCATTGCTGACGGAAGAATCGCATCGGATCGGCCTGAACGACCTGTGCGTGCGGGCCGCCGTAGACATACACGAGCACGGGATATTTGCGGCCGTTCTGGAAGTCGCGTGGTCGAATAACGGCGGTGTGATAGTCCGGTGAAGACCCTACATTGACGAACTGCACCCGCGGTACGAACGGGGGCGTTTCGGCATTCGAACGGATGGTTCCCCTGATATCGCCGTTCGAGTCTCTGACACGTTGGAAGCGCGTGCCGTCCATCAGACGTGCGGTATGAAGCCAGGCGTCACCGGTCTTCGCCAGGCTCATACTGTGGATTCCAGGTTTGTCGGTGAGACTTTCCCACGTCGGTGCCCTGCTTCCCGAGAGGCTGGCGCCGCGACGAAACAGATGCGTCTCGATTGGATTCTCGCCACCGCTGAGATAAACCTCCAGCCAGTCCTGTTTCAGGCTAGCCCCGATGAATCCCTTCATGTTGAAGCCGTTCGGAGTGATCACCCGTACAAATTTCCCGTCAATGTCGCGCAATTCGAGTTGCCATGCACCAGATTTTTCGGTCATCCACAGGAAGCCCTTCTTCCCGGGAAGCCAATATGGCATCTTCTGGTCCAGGTTGATCCAGGCGTCGTCCTCTTCCGTCAGGAGGGTCTCCGTTGCGCCGCTTCCTTCCTGAACACGCAGCAGAACCTGTTCGGTTTGCCGACGATTCTGCACCAGGAGGGTCAGGGGTGATTCTTCTGACCAACGCACGGTAGCCAGGTAGGGATACGTGTCGCGGTCCCAGTCAATCCAGGTCGTTTCACCGCCCTCGACTGAGATCACGCCAAGTGTAACGGACGCATTCTTCTTACCGGGGCGCGGGTAGGGCCAGCTCGCTGGCTTTTTCTCCGGTTTGAGCGCATCGGCGATGTACATGGTCTCCATGCCCGTGGTGTCAGTTCGCTGATAGGCGATGTGGCGACTGTCCGGTGACCACCAGAATCCCGCATGGCGACCCATTTCTTCCTGCGCCACGAACTCGGCCGATGCATGCGATACCGTCTCGCTTGAACCGGTTGTCAGTTTGGACTCTGTCCCGTTAGCGAGATCGTGGACCACCAGTTCTTTGTCACGAACGGTCGCGATGTAGTTTCCATCGGGTGACCACTTCGGCGTGAGGGGAAAACCGAACTGACTCTTGATCTCTTCAACACCGCCGTCTGCAACACTGACGATGTAGAGCTTACCTGACAATGGCACGAGAAGTTTCGTTCCGTCAGGCGACACGTGATAACCGACAATTCCCTTAGCACTGATGCGCAATCGTTCGCGACGCGCCTGCTCTTCGGCCGAGATCTCCTCGCTGGTACCCGCGAGGATTTCGGCTGCGGTCAGCAGCGCTCGCTCCTCTCCGGTCTGTACATCGACAACGAAGAGATCGCTGACATTACTTCTCGCAGGCGACCGCAAAAAGTACATCGATTTTCCATCCGGCGAGAACTTGATGCTGCGTGGATTTCCGCCGCTGTATCGGTATGTCGCTGCGTACTCCCGCAGGATGTCGGCTGAGACGGTGGGACGATCGAGAGAGACCCTCGTTGAATTCGTTTCCTTTGTCGTCTCACAGCCCACCACGGTGAACGCCATACCCAGCGCGAATACACGCATGGCCCATGCCGCCCTCCCCAGCCTGTGGCTGTTCGCCACCGTCTCGTCTTCACGCCAGTTCATTTGCTACCGTGTCCTTTCTGGCCAAATATTCCAACTAGCGTCCCCTAGGACACCACCGCCCGGTCCCTGCCTGCGAGGGCCGGTAAGAGATCAATCAACCTGTGCAGTTATAACCGGGACGGTGCGGAAGAAAAACGGCATCGATGGCTCCAGGCCAGTGGCATTCGACACGACAAAACTTTCGGCATCAAGATGACGCCGATTGCAAGGCTGCTTCAATCGCCCTGTCGGCATGTCGAAAATCTCAGCGAGAATGCAAGAAAAATGAGACTTGTTTGAGCGCGGGCGATCGAGGCGGCGTTAAACCAATTGGAGGGGTCGCACTTTGGTTGTTGAGGACTTGTTCCATGGTGCGCCCCTCCACAACGTCAACCGAATTTCCATCTCGCATGCTGGCCATTCATCATTGCCGGTGACCACCGCGTGGTTGATCCGTCATCATCATTGATTAGAGGAATCCTTCCGAAGACGTACCCTGGTTGATGAGGAGTACTTCATGTTCACCTCCAGGTTCGTGACCGAGGTAGGCGCAACGTTGAATGCCAGGGTTCAGGGTTCAGGGTTCAGGGGGTCAGGCGTTGCGGATGGCCACAGGCTCTTCGTATCGAATGATCTGGTAGAGGCCGACCATTCCACGAATCATCAAGCTCAGGCATAACAAGAAGACGAGCGCAGCAAATGTGAGATTGAGAACGCTCCATGCCTGCCGAACGCGGGGATCAGAGACGTCAAATAGAGATGTCAACAATGCTGCCAGCAGCCCAAGCACCAGAATCGCGCCGAGCGAACCTCGGAGATTTCCGGGAAAGGGCGCAATCCTCACCGCGAGGCAAATCAGCAGGTAGAGAAAAACCCAAGTGTGGATGTTGCTGAAATCGGCGGCCGTCGCGGAACCCACAAACGCTTCCATCAAGCTGACCTGATCACGCAGCATCTGCCAGAATCCATCGATCGTTGTCGGTAGAACCGGACCGACGGCATGGACACGAAGCGCCGGGACAACGCGACCAACATAGTGTTGCGACAACAGGTATATGCCGGCTCCGCAAGCCACCAACGGCAACATGCCGATGATCACCGGGCCCACAAACGGGATACGCGGTGACGGATCCGGCGTCGTCTCCGGGCTACCGGCCTCGTCGTCTTTGAAGAGCGTGGTATTGCTGATCGTCCCTCCGGTTATCAGGGTGCCGACAACGTGTCCGATTTGGGCGACCAGGGTGCCTGGAAGAAGGAGTGCGTTGAACACTTTAGCCTGGATCATGCCGCTCCAGAGGTAATGAACCCCCCAGGCAACCAGGACTGTCACGAGCAACCAGAATGTCATGGCGACATAGAGCATTTCTGACCCCTCACCAACTTCTCCGTTTCGCATCCCATTCCTGTCGACCGACCTTGGTCAATCGACGCTCAAGGCAGATACAGAGGGCTTCGGGGGAAGGGTCCACACGTGTCGTTGGAACCCAACCCCGCTCGGCCGCTGGGTAAATACTCTCAACAATTCGTTTTCACACGCCATTCATCGGCGCTATCGGCGAGATTTGCCCAACGATTCGGGGAGCGAAAATTGCGCGGGCCTGCAGGATTTCACAGGCACATAACAGCCGTCGTTGTTACAGGATCAAGGCTGTTGGTTGATCACGAGTTACGGCGCATTAACACTGTTAGATTTGAGAAAGCATCAAGCTCACTCATGCTCGGCGGGCGGGACGGTCGCATCCCCCGCGCCAGCCCTTCCCGACCGTGCATGACACGGGTGGCAAGACAATGATGGGTAAGTGGGATGTCTGCGCTGACGTGGCACTCAGTCGGATGATTCCAGTTCGGCAAGATGCTCTCGAAGAGAAGATTCCTCTACGCGAAGTGCGGCAAGCCGCTCGCGCTCGGCTTCGACCACTTCGGGATTCGCATTGTTGACGAACTTCTCGTTGCCCAATTTGCTTTCCTTGCCCTTGATCTGCTTCTCCAGCCCCTCAAGCGACTTCCTTGTACGCTTCAGCTCGGCGGCATCGTCGCTGATGTCATGGACGTAAATGCGAACGCCCCCGACATTCACGCTGCCAGCGTTTACCGGTCTCTTGGCCTCAGCACTGATGTTGAGTTTGTCGACGCCGGCCATGTGTTTGAGAATGTGCGAATTCGCATCGAAGGCCTCGATCTGCCCTGCTGGTAGCACGACGGTTGCCTCAACCGCCGTCTTGGGCGGGACATCGCACTTTGTTCTCAGGTCGCGGACGCCCCTTGTGGCGAACTGCAGTCCGGAGAACGTCGCCATGACCTCCAGATCATCGATGGCTTCGTACCCTTCCTTTGGCGGGAACTTCGCTGTGACGAGCAGCTCTTCGGCGTCCAGATCGACGATTCCCGGAATACCGCGTTTCTCAACAAGGGCATTCAGTTGCTGCCAGAGGCGTTCTGTAATGAAGGGGATCGTGGGATGCAGCAGCCGGAGCATCTGATCCAAACAGAATGCGAGAACCTGTCGTGCCGACGCTCCGGCCGGGTCGGTCGCGGGCATCGCCATGCGTGGTTTTGTCAGTTCGATGTACCAGTCACAGAGCGATTCCCAGAAGAAGACCCGGAGCGTCTTGACCGAAGCGGAGAACTGATAATTCTCGATACAATCGTGGTATTGTCGGATCGTTTCA
>JBMYUM010000292.1:0-5494 GCA_049605375.1 Phycisphaerae bacterium
CCGACGACTCAACGTGTTTTGAAGCAGGACCCGGAGTTTCTACGCGGACAGTTCTGGTCGGACGGTATGGTCCGGGTCGTTGGTCGAGAGTACAGCGGGTTAATCGAGTCCGCATGCTATATCAAGGGTGAAATGACATGCATGAGCTGCCATGCCATGCACAAACCAGCCGATGATACGCGTGCCATGGAGGCGTGGCGCGACGATCAGATGAAGCCGGGAATGCGAACGAACGACGCTTGCCTGGGCTGTCACGCAGATTATGCAAAGGACATCTCTGCCCACACGCACCATCCGGCCGACTCCGCCGGTAGTCAGTGCTACAACTGCCACATGCCCTTCACGACATATGGGCTTCATAAGGCAGTCAGAAGTCATCAGATTGACAGCCCCACCGTCATTGCAAGCCTGGAAACGGGTCGCCCCAACGCCTGCAACCAGTGCCACTTGGACAAGACGATGGCATGGGCTGCGGAACACCTCGAGCAGTGGTATGACCAGCCGCAACCTCCGTTGTCTGCAGATGAATCCGCCGTTGCAGCTTCGGCCTTGTGGATGCTGAAGGGTGATGCCGGTCAACGTGCGTTGATGGCCTGGAGCATGGGGTGGCCTGATGCTGTTGAGGCGTCTGGTGACTGGTGGCTCGCCCCCTACCTTATGCAAGGCATGACAGACCCCTACGATGCGGTTCGTCTTATTGCCTACCGATCGTTGAAAGCGCAGGACGCATTCGCTGAGCTACCGTATGACTTCGTGGCCGATCAAGCATCGCGCCGGCATTCTCTGGCGAAGGCCTCGCGGTTATTTGAGCGTCAGCGCTCCAATCGCATCGGCAAGGGCCACGATGCAGAAGCGGTCTTGATCAAGCCTTCCGGCGTTGTCGATTACGATGCATTCGGCCGTTTGCTTGAGCAACGAGATCATCGAAGCGTGTTGATTCGAGAGTAGTCGTTTCACGACGGGAATACGTACCATGAGTTTAGCCCCCCCTTCGATGACAGACGCAAGACGATCGCTGGTCAACAAGCACGTCAAAATCGGCTGGTTGTCACTGCTCGCCTTTCTCTCACTTGGCGTGTTTCTGGAAATCCTGCACGGTCTCAAAGTTGGCTGGTATCTGGATGTCTCAAACGAAACCCGTCGCATGATGTGGACCTTGGCGCACACACACGGCACGCTCCTGGGCCTGATTCACTTGGGTTTTGCAGCGTCTCTCGCAGCGACCCCGATCTTGCAGAATGGCCCTACGCGACTGGTTTCCCTCGCCTTGCTTTCGGCCGGGCTTCTCTTACCAACCGGCTTCTTCCTTGGCGGATTGCAGTTCCACGGCGGAGACCCGGGCATCGGGATTCTTCTCGTTCCATTCGGGGCGTTGCTCTTGCTGCTTGCGGTGGGCTTGATTGCGTTTTCAACGCTCGGGTCGCCCGGGGTCGGCGTTGCACAGAGCGCCGTGCAGGCGTCATCGGACGTCGTCGCGTCTGATCATGACAAACGCTCGCGTGGCGGCGTTTCACGGAAAGCGCGGGCCACGTAAGCGAAACACGCGCGTCCCTGCACGCGAGCATGAAGTCAACAAAAAAGGCCCACGCAACCTGCACCAAGGTACAACTCGCGTGGGCTCATACGTTCCCGTCTGCAAGACTCTTGCTGCTTACGGTGAGACGGTAATGACCATTTCACTCAGGATGATCTCACCCGAGAATGGCGCGATGACCTGGAAGCAAGCCGAGAACTCGCCGCTGCTCATGACGGCGAGCGTGCTATCCGCCAGTTCCGTTGGATCCACCGTCACGCCCGTGACATCACCACCGTCAAGTTCGATCGTAATCCGGTATTCGTCGCCAACGTTGCAGTCTTCGTTGACCGACTCCGCATCGCGAAACCATACGCGCACGTCAACGACGTTGTTCTCGCAAACGTTCTGGCACACCTCATCACTTGCACCGCCGGCGGCACAGGCATCCAGGCAATCGTTGGACTCCTGTGCCGAAACACTGCCTTTTTCCGTGGTGGCATCATCAACCGTGACCATGATGGTGTCAGCGGAGAAATCGATTGTCCCACTGGCAGGCGTGATACCTGCCGTGTTGATATCGAAGGTCGCGAGACGAGTTTGAGGTTCGCCTTCGCTTACGGTGAAGGTCCCGATCCCAGACGTTTCCAGGTCAAAGGGCACATCAATGTTGTCGGGGAGAAGATCGACCAGCGATGTACATCCCGGCATGAGAGTCGGCATGGTCACCAGTGCTGCCATCATCAGGCATCGTCCGTTTCGGCACATACTATATTCCTCCTGCTTCGTATGCTTCATCTGACAGGCTTCGTGTTGCCATGGCCCGGAGATGAATTCAGTTGGCGTTTGGATGGCCGCAATGACCATCGCCAGGTACTCCGTTTCCGCCCGAGCATAACCTCAGAAGCGGGATCTTGCCAAATGATGGACCGTCTGGTCTTGAACGTTACCATCCCCGGTGTGCGACACCGTTCGGTAAAATCACAGACGGTTCCTCGTCTCATCCGGTTCTCGAAGGCGCGGAGTACTGGTATCCTGCCTACCTGCTGGAACCCCAAACTCGGAGAAACCACCGTGAGAGCAGTCCGTCGACTCAAGATTTGCAGTCAATCCAATTTCGGTACGCCGCAGGCACGCCGTCTTTTCATGCCATTCGCCATGCTGTTCGCAATGGCGATTTTTCTGTTTTCGGGTGGCTGCAAGCAGGATTCGAAGCCGGCAAGCAAGACAAGCCCGGTCGGCGAGAACACCTCGACGATGCGCGTCGGGGTAACGTTGCTCAATGTGCAGGATCAGTTCTACCAGGATATGCGTGACGGCATGAAAGACGCTGCCAGCGATCTTGGAATCGATTTGTTGATCACCTCTGCAGAGAAAGATTCAGCACGGCAGGCCAATCAAATCGATGAGTTCATCATGCAAGGCGTGTCAGCCATTGTCATCAGTCCTTGTGATTCCCGCAGCGTCGGCGCTAGTATTGTCGAGGCGAACGAGGCCGGCATCCCGGTCTTCACCGCTGATATTGCCAACACCTCACCCATTGGAAAGGTCGTATCCCATATCGCATCTGATAATGTCATGGGTGGAAGGCTCGCGGCTGGACTGTTGTCCGACGCTCTACAGGAATCAGGCAAGATAGCCATCCTGTCGCATCCGGAAGTTTCGAGCGTGATGGACCGCGTCCGTGGATTCAAAGAAGCCCTGGTGGGTAAGAGTCAACTGCAGGTCGTTTCGGAATTGTCGTCGGACGGAAATCGCTCGAAAGCCGCTCGTGTCATGGAAGATCTGCTGCAGTCGCACCCCGATGTCAACGGTGTCTTCTGCATCAATGACTCGACCGCTCTCGGTGCCCTGGCGTCCATCGAAGCCGCCGGCCTGGCCGGAAAAATCAAGATTGTTGGATACGATGCTACGCCTGAAGCACGTAAACGTATCGCAGACGGTGGCATGGTCGGCGACGTCATTCAGTACCCGGACCGCATTGGTCGACTGACCATGCAGGCCGTCAAGGATCACCTGCAAGGCAAGAACCTGGACGCCGTCATTCCCGTCGAGGTCGGCACATTCACAAATAAGGACACGGGCGCCGGCGAAGCAGCGGATCAAGCCGTTAGCGGTGACGAGTAGTGTCCGAACGTCTGCGGTGCACCAACCTTTCGAAGTCCTTTCCCGGCGTGCGCGCACTGAACGATGTGAGCCTGAGCGTGGAGTCGGGTTCCATTCACGCGCTCGTAGGTGAGAACGGCGCTGGCAAGAGTACGCTGGTGAACATTCTCTCCGGTTCGTTTCCACCCAACGCCGGCGAGGTGACGATCGATGGTCAGTCGCTCACGCTCGGTGATGTCCGCTTGTCGATGCAGGCTGGCATCGCAGTTGTCCACCAGGAACTTCATCTCGTTCAGGATCTTTCCGTAGCGGAGAACATCTTTCTAGGGCGTTGGCCTTCACGGTCAGGCCGAATCGATTTCCACGCGCTGCGTTCACAAGTTCAACAGGTGCTGGGAAGGCTCGGCGTTGAACTCGCAATGGATGCCCGCACGGGTGACCTGCCGATTGCCAAGCAGCAACTCGTTGAGATTGCCAAGGCACTGTCACTGGACGCCAAACTGTTGATCCTCGATGAGCCTTCAGCGGTGCTGACAGCACGCGAGCTGGATGCTCTTTTTGCCTTGATGCGAAGTCTTGCCAGCTCCGGGGTGTCGATGATCTACATTTCGCACCGTCTGGAGGAGATCTTTTCGATTGCCGACACGGTAACCGTCTTACGGGATGGTGCGCATATTTCAACAACACCGATCCAGAGCGCCAGCCGTCCGCAGCTGATTGCCGATATGGTCGGTCGCCCCATGGAAGACGAATTCCCTGAGCGGAGCTCCACCATTGGTGCCCCGCTGCTTTCCGTCAACGGCTTGTCGGTTCCGGGACGATTTCGCGACATGAGTTTTGAGATCGGAGCCGGTGAAATCTTGGCTTTGACAGGATTGATTGGCTCCGGAAGGACCTCCGTGGCAAAGACCCTGTTCGGTGCAGTCAGAGCCAGGCACGGTGACGTTCGGCTGGGCGATGTTCACGGTCCATTCAACAACCCACGCCAAGCGATGGCGGCGGGCATGGCCATGTTGCCCGAGGACCGGAAGCAGGAAGGCCTTCTGCTGGAGCGGACCATTCGTGAGAACACCTCGCTTGCTAACTTGAAACAGGTCTCGCGTGGCGGCGTGCTCTCACGCTCCCGGGAATCTTCACTTGCTTCGGAACGCATTCAGGAATTAGTCATCAAGTGCGGCGGGCCGGAGGCTCCTGCGCGTACGTTGAGCGGCGGAAATCAACAGAAAGTGCTGCTCGGTCGGTGGATGTCCGGACGTTATTCTTTCTTCATCCTCGACGAGCCGACGCGAGGTGTTGACGTCGGCGCCAAGTTCGAGATTTACACCTTGATCAATCGGCTGGCCGCTTCGGGAAAGGCGATACTCATGATCACATCGGAGTTACCCGAGGCGATTGGAATGGCCGACCGCATTGGGGTCATGCACGAAGGGCGCCTGATGGGCATCCTCGTTAACAGCCATCGCCATGCAACGCAGGAGTCAATCATGGAATTGGCAAGTGGGCAGGAACAGAAATCATGATGGATAGTCCGCGTGTAGAAACGAAACCGGAGCCATCCGGATGGCTGGCGTTTGCGATTCAGTGGCGCATGGTCATTGTTCTGATTCTCCTGGCGGTCACCGTGACGATTTTGACCGGTAGCCGGTTCTCACAACCGGGTAATCTGACCAACGTTGCCCGCCAGATTTCTTCTGAGGCGATTATTGCCTTCGGTATGACGCTGGTCATTATTACAGGCGGTATCGACCTGTCCGTAGGTTCACTGGTGGCACTAACCGGTGTGGTATCAGGCCTTGTGATGAGCCAGTTGCTTCCCTGGGGCGCGGTCCCATGCATCATGATTGGGATAACAACCGGCGTGTTGCTTGGTGCACT
>JBMYUM010000293.1:0-5491 GCA_049605375.1 Phycisphaerae bacterium
AAGATCTGCGCCGTGAGCTTACGGAACGTCGGGATGATGCGGCGTATTTCCGTGCGGTTGATTGCCCTGTCCTTCTCCTCTGGGGTCGCGAAGATTCGGTTGTTCCTCTCTCGGTGATGCGTCAGTTGGCGTCGCGTTTGCCTTCCGTCCGGCGTGTCTGTGTCCTCGATCACTGTGGTCACTCCATGTTTACGGAGTGCGCGGGCGTCTCCGTTCGGTGTGTGCGTTCCTTTTTGCGGTCGCTGCATTGATGCACGGCCTGTGTGTGCCGTCCTGACTTCATGAATTGCGTTGCCGGTGTAATTTTGCGGTAATGTTTGCGATTGCGGCGCGACAAAGATACGATAGTCCGATTGGGGCAATGGGTCTTCTACGTTCGATAATTGTAGCTGTGTCTTTCACGGCACCCGGTTTCCCGGCCCACCTGATCATCGATGAGATCAGGGTTCGGGGCTGCGGCGAAAGAGCCTTCTTTGGATAGGGGGCATTCTTTCGATGAGCGCCATTCTTTGGATGGGGGCCATTCTTTGGATGGGGGTTTGTGCGCTTCCCCCGCGTGCGGCTTCCTGATCCGGGGCAAGGCACTCTTAATGGGGACTGGTTTAATGGGGACTGGTCTGCCCATGGCGACCGTGTGATTTATTCGGGGTTGCGTTTGGCGGGCTTCGTTTCGTAGTCGACTCGCCATGCCGCTGTTGTTCTTTCTTATGGGGGGGCATGCCCGCACGATCCGTCGCAACATTCTGCATCGATTTGGAGTGAATGGAATTGTGTCAATCTTGAAGGAGTGGTCCATGTTTCGAGGGCTCGTTGGTTGCGTGCTGGTTGCGGCATCATTTTCGATGGCGTTTCAGGCGAATGCGGAATCGTTGCGTGAGCGTGAAGACCAGTCGCTGAGGCGATCGGAGGGCGCTGCATCGGGTATCGATCCGGTGGTTGAAGTTCGTCGTTTGCGTTCGTCGGGCGGTTCATCGGTTGCGGCCGGTGGCGAGTCGCTGGTTTACAGCAACACCGCAGCTGACACCTTCTTCCCGCCGGGTGCTGATCGTCGAATTGCGGACGATGTACTGTTGACGGAGCTTTGCGGTTGTCGGTTGACCCGTTATGAGCTGCCTGTGAGCGGTGGCGGTAACGGTGCCGGTGCTGGTTTCGAGGTTGAGATTGGCATGTACGACAGCTGTCCCAGTACTGGTGGTCAGCTGATTCCCGGTACGTCGGCGACGGTTTCGTTTCCCGATGACGCCCAGTACCTCGTGTCGATCGATTTGCAGGATGATTTTGTAGAGATTCCTTCTGGCGTCTGGCTGGCCGTCGAGTTTGACCGTGCCGGTGCCGGTTGGTTTGTTGGCGAGCCGCCGAGTGTCGGTTTGTCTGACGACATTTATGACTTTCCAGGCTTTGAGTGTGGTGCCCAGATTGGAAGCGACTTCTATGCGAGCTTTGCTGCGGAGGTCTTCTGTGCGCCGCCTGGTCCGCCTCAGGTTACGAATCCACTTCCTCCTAACCTTGCACAGGGCGTTACGACCAATTTGACGCTTGCGTGGAACGGTGGCATTCCCGAGGCTCTCGCAGCGGCGGGTCCGCAGGATTTCATTACGCCGGACGAGTTTGAGTCGGCAACGGTTCACCCGGACATTGCCTTGGACACGTTGATGGATGCCATCGACAACGGCGAGATTGAGGATCCGATGACCTGGACCTTGCCGGATGTCGCCCCCCGGCAGTACTTCGGTCCGTCTTCAAACGGTATAGCCGGATTTACGGTTCCGACGGTGACCACGGACGATCTGTTTGAATTCGAGGATACGGAAGACATTCTCGCGACCGGGTATTCGACGGGTCAGTTGTACAACCTCATGTCGCAAGCCACGAACTCGGTTTTGGCCGAGCATGGTGACAACTTTGACTTTGTCGCGTTCTGGTTGAACTTCCAGCCGATCAGTCAGATTGGTGCCGCTTTTTATCTTGGTCTATTCAACGATACGCAGGGCATTGGCCTGAATCAGTTCAACAATCGGCCGAACTTTGGTGTTGCCGGTAATGAGGTTCAGGGCTGGGTCATGATGTGGAACCAGGCCAACTGGGAAACCGGTTATTTCACGTTTACGCAGCTGGTGCTTGGGCAGGAGTTTGAGCATCGCTGGGCGTTGTACCTTGATCCGATTGCCGGCGGTCGTGCCGTGCAGGGAAACAATGGTTCGTGCGGTCGCAGTGCCCACTGGAACTTCCGCGTCGACGGTCAGGGTTCGGGTATGGAGATTGCGGAGTGGGTTGGTTCCAACCCGGCCATTCGTCAAGGTGGCACCTTGAACTTCAACTCTGACATTCCTGATGGCGTGTTCAGTTATCCTGACCTGTATCTGATGGGTTACGTTGCCGGTGCAGAAATGGACTCGTTGTCTTCTGAACTCCGCTACATGGATAACAACAATAACTGTAACGGTACGTATTCGGGCCCGATTTCGACGTGGGATTCGTCGGACATCATTGCCACGAACGGTACACGTATTCCGAGTTTTGTTTCGTCTCAGAAGAACTTCAGTACGGCGTGGGTTGTGCTTCACCGTCCTGGCTCTCCGCCGACGAACCAGCAGAAGAATCGCATGGTGAACATTTTGAACACGTGGAACGACGTCTGGATCAACAGCGTTGTCAATCGTGGAACGATGTCCAACGTGCTGAATCCTGTTGAGCCTCAATTGTGCAGCGTCAGCTACGACGTTGCGTTGGGGACGCAGAATCCACCGAATTCTCTGATCTGCGAAGCCACGACGGACAAGACGTGTGATGCCGGTTCGCTTGATGCAGGTGCTACCTATTTCTGGCAAGTGACTGCAACGAATGACAGCGGCACGACGGATGGTCCGGTTTGGCAGTTTGAGACGTTGAGCCCGGCCGACGATTGCAACAACAACGGCGTGCTGGACAGCCAGGACATCGCCAACGGCACGAGTGAAGATTGCAATTCGAACAATGAGCCGGACGAATGTGAGCCTGATGCAGATGGTGACGGCGTGCCGGATGGTTGTGACGTCTGTGCGGGCAGTGATGACGGCGTTGACCCTGACGGTGACGGCGTACCCAGTGGTTGTGATCCGTGCCCGAACGACAATCCGGACGATCCGGATGAAGACGGTGTATGCACGTCGGATGACAATTGTGCGTTGCCGAATCCGTTGCAGATTGACTGCCAGCCGAACGGTGTCGGTGATGTGTGTGACATTGACAGCGGTACGTCAGACGATGTCGATCTGGACGGCATTCCGGATGAATGCGGCATTCAGCCACCGGCCGCGCCATTGGCGGAAGACAGTCTGGCATTGTCGTGTGTTGATTCATCGGCTTGTCCGAACGAATCCACTTGCATTGACGATGTCTGCTATGCACCGAAGAATCGTTACTTGTCGGTGCGCACCAACCCTGCGAACAGTGGTGTGATCAGCGCTCGTCGCGTCAGTGTGATGGATAACGGTTCGCCGGTGGAGGTCGGTTGGATTGATGCTCCTTCGAGCCTGACGTTGTTGGGTGAACCGAATGACGTCTGGGTTTCCAACCTTTCGCCGAATCCTGTGTTTGTCGACTGGTCAAGTCTGGCGGCATCGGTGGTTCATGTTGGTGACTGTGCGATGGCTCCGGGGTACACCTATCAGATTGACGCGGTTCGCCAGGGTGATGAAGTTGGTGCCGGTTCGTTCTCTGCACCGTTGATGTTGCCCACGACACAGACCTGGGGCGATGTTGTTGGTACGGACAGTACGTCTCCTGCTGACGGCACGGTCAACTTTGTTGACATTCAGGCGACGGTGTCTGGTTTCCAGGGTCTTCAGAATGTGTCAAAGGTTTTCCTTGAGCTTGATGGTTCGGGTGAGTTGAACAACATACCGGACGTTGCGAACGTCAATTTTGCAGACATTCTTCGTGCTGTGGAGGCATTTCAAGTTCGTCCGTATCCGTTTGCGGATCCGACTGCCTGTCCGTAGTGCATAAAGTCAGCTGAGATTTTCGGCCGGATTGTGCGGTCGCACCAAATGGTGCGATTGCACAATCTTTTTTTTATGGTCGTTGGGTCTATTTTGGGTGCGTATCGGTCTGTGATATCACAAAAAGGTTGGACTCGCGAATCTCGTCCCGTTATATTATGGCTCGTAACGTGTGAGTGTTGTCTGCGGGAAGCGTATAACTAGGCAGGCATCATGCTCCTCATTCGCGTGGAGGCACACGTGTTGGTACCGGTTCTTGTTGGTGCCAGCTGTTGTTAATGCCAGCTCGTGGCACTGCCATCGGCATTCAAGGTTTTCTTGATGATGGCGTTGCTTTTGTCTGGCGATGGAACAGTCCTTCGTTGCTGCCGAATGGGGCTGCCAAATTGGGCCGCCGCGTTTTTGGCGGTTTGCAAGCTGGATTGACGAAGGGCGGTGTGGCTCCTATTTGGGTGAATATGGGGTCGTCGCGCGTAGGTTCACGTGGCTTGTCAGGTAGTTGCGTTTGGGCCTTGTCATTGATTGCTGATTGGCGGCATTGCTGTCCGGTATCATTGCCGGAGCGCAAGATTGTTGATTGGCAACATTGCTAACGGGGCAGCTTTGCATTAGCGGAGTTTGAGTGGTGATTGTTTTTCCGCGAGATGTGGTTGACACAGTTCAGTGGAACGTCGACCCGTAGTCATCGGACATCCCACAGGGGTTGATGTCGTTCTTTCGGAACGTTCATGAGCCTCGTCGGGTCTGGTCCATGCTGCTTTCTGGGTTCAGTTCGCCTCGTGCTGGCTTACGCTGATACCAGGGGTTGCATTGTTCGGGTCCTGTTGGTCGTGGCAGCTGTTTTGGAGGGTGCTGCACTTCATCGATCGCAGGGTTATCGAGCCAGGCTCATCGATCCATCGCACTGGATAGGGGAATATGGAGTTGGCCCTTCCTGTCGGTTTATCGGCAAGCGGGGGCTGCGTACAGATCGGTGCGAAGGACGCTCGAATCTAGGTTTTCAACTAGCGTCATATGACTTTTGGTGTGATTTCAGCGGTCTCACGGCATGCGTTTGCTGTGCGATGCTTGGAATGTAATGAGATAAATAGCGTGGAGTTTGTGGGAGGTCACAAATGAAGGTATCGAAGACGGCGCAGATCGCAGCCGTAGGTGCATTGGTTTTTGGGGCGGTTTCGGGCATGGCTGCCAATCGTCCGGTCGTATCGGACGACGTCGCAGTGACGCAGTATACGGGTGAAGGTGTGATGGAATTCGTCATCACGTCTGAACTTCCGGCTGGTTGGGCGTTGGCGCCTGCGGCCGCGCACCCTGCTGGTGACAGTGTGGTTGTTCCGACGGATGGTACGGTCATCATTTCGACGTTGGCAGACGGCACGGATCCGGTTGTGGTCGGTGGTGATCTGGAAGCCAACGGTCCGGCCATGACGCTTTTCACGGCGACCACTGAAGTCGAGATCGACCACTTGCGTGTTGGTTTCGCTCGTGCTGGTGGCGGTGCTGTGCTCTAC
>JBMYUM010000294.1:0-5480 GCA_049605375.1 Phycisphaerae bacterium
GTGAAACGATGAGGCGCGGGCATGCCCCCCGTACCCTAATGACCCCGCGAACGATCAACCGCGTCCCCCTTGACCGAACGACCAAGGCATGCCCGAACCTGGACCTACCCCTCACGCTCACCAATCACGATCACCCGGTTCTTCCCCGAACGCTTCGCATCCAACAACGCCTCATCCGCCCGCGCAATCAATCCGTCACGCGTCCCCGCATCCCACGGATACGTCGCAACCCCACCACTGATCGTCAAACGCCCCTGAACCGTATCACCGAAATACAAACCCGACTCATGCAACAACGACGTCTTCACCCGATCGAGAACATCCATCGCACAATCCGGATGCCGCGAACCCGGCACACGAGGGCCCGACGGATCCCAGAACACCACCGCAAACTCATCACCGCCGAAACGAGCCACAATGTCATGCTGACGGCACTGCTGCTGGAACAAACGCCCCATGCCCCGAAGAATCTGATCACCCACCGCATGACCATACGCATCGTTGTATGACTTGAAATCATCAACGTCGAAAAGAAGCAACGACACAGGATGGTGCTTACGTGCAGCGTCCGCGAGAATCGAATCCAATCGCTCGTTCAGGTAACGACGATTCGGAAGAGACGTACACGCATCCGTCATCGCCATCACCTGGTACTGCCGAAGCCCCGAAGACAGACCGAGTAAACGCCCCGCAAAGCCGGCAAAAAGCGTCAACAACGCCATATCAGAAGACGCAAACGCACGCCCGGAAGGCTCACCCAAAAGCAACTGCCCCACCACGCGACCGTCACGCTCAATCGGCGCCGTCAACACCGGCTTGCTGAACGGAACCCCAACCCGCAACGCCGTACCCTCAACAACCAACGACAAGCCCGAAGCCGGCAAACTCGCCAACGCAAACGAAGCCAGATCATGAAGCAACTTCGTCGGTTCCGATTCCACCTGATCAAGCATCGATGACAAACGGGACAATACGTCAGGCAACGCCAACGACGCCGACACATCCCCGGCAACCGGCTGCGAAGACGCAATCACATCGGACGAAGGAACACCAATCGCCGCATCAACCTCGTCACCCTCAAGAGGCAGAATCACGTAATCATCAGCACCCGCCGCGACACCGTCGCGTGCCGTACCCTCGTGCGCCGGATGACAACACAGAACAAACCGCGTCGCTTCACCACACGCACGACGAAATCCCGACAACCCCGCAGACAACGCCGGCATGCGCTCATCAACCTGGACAAACACCGCACGATGATAAGAAGACGCCGCCGCCGCTATCCCCGACAACATAGACGACCGCGAATCAACACGAAATGACGGATAACGAGACGACAAGAACGAACGAATCGTCGGCCCGTCGTCACGACTCGCAACAACAAGGATCGGCTCAGCCGAAACACCATCCAACTGCTCAACCACCGACGACGTCACTGCGATTCATCCTCCATGGCCTGACGCCACCAGACTTCGTCAACCTCATTCCCCACCTGGGAACCACCACCGGCCGAATCACCAGCCGACGAATCACCATCACCATCACCATCAGAAACGTGACCCGACAATCCCCCAACACCCGAATGCCCAGCGCCCGAATGCCCAGCTCCTGAATCAACTGGCCCCGAATCAATCGCTCCCGCACCACCAGACAACAACGCATCATCGTCCAACACGTCATCGTCGCGCAACAACGCATTCAACTCTGCCTGCGTCAACAACGGCTCACCACCGGCAACCCCATGGCCGCCGTCAGCCTCTTCGCCACCGGCAATCCCATCCCCCCCGGCAAACGCGTCACCACCAGCGTCCGGCATCCGAGGCCGCGAACCAGGTGCAATACGCAACGGACGTGGCATCCCCGCATCAACCGGTGAATCAGACGAATCATCACCCGTCGACCACGGAACACGAACCGGATAACTGATATCATCATCACGACGGATATCCGCCTCAGTCAACGTCGAAGCATCACCCGATTCGCCGTCACCCATCGACAAGCCGGTCGCATCCGCAGAACCAACAGGAACCCCGGAATCCATGCCAACAGCCGAACCATCATCGACACCCGACCCATCAAGCTCCGCCAGCAGACGAGCCTCAAGACCCGTATCAACCGTATGCGCGACAGAACCCCCATCAGCCCCGTCATCCCCAACCGACTCGACAGACCCAGACGACCCGTCATCCCCAACCGACTCGACACACCCCGCCGGCGCAGGACCTTCAGCAGCCAGCAACGCCGCACAAACCGATGAAGTCAATTCGCCATCAGCCCCGTGATCAATCGCAAGGGAAACCAGGTCGGCATGCCGCGCGTCACCATACGCATACAACCTCACATTCGAATCGCGATTCCGCAACAGCGAAAAGAACTCCAACGCCGAAACCGGTAAACCAGACACGCAAACAACAACGACGTCAGGCCACGATACCTCACCACCAAACAGCATCGCAGTCGCAGAGTAAACGTCCTCACAAACCGGCGTTCGCTCATCCAACGCAGAAACAAACGACGAAACCCAAGCAGGCTCCGACGATGTCGACAACGCACCACCAGCCAACGAAGCAGACGTATGAGGAGAATTCACAACGAGAAAGGACAATGGCATAAGAGATTCCGATGAACGAAACACCCTGTACGGCGTACTTCCCGAAACGCCGTAAGCACGCAGAAAAGGCCAACTCACGCTGGTTTACCACGTCATCCTAGTCTAAGCCCGATCATCATTTCAAGCTAGAACAAACAACCATGGTTTCCTAAACGCAACAACGTCTCGGCGACAAACACGCTTCCCAAAAATCACAGGCATCATCAGCTCGGACGCCCCCCAACCACACAATGCCAACCACCGGAATCCACCAGCGACGGTCGCGCAAAACAAGCCTCACAAGCCAGAATCGAACATGATCGGTCAAACCCCATCACCCGACCAAGCGCCCCTCAAGTTCTAGTAATAGAAAAACAAAGTCGGGCCGGTATCTCGGCCTGAATGACAGGACGCGACTCGAACAAGATCGCACCACCAAACGGAACCGCACAAAGTCATACAACCCAAAGGAATGACACTGAAACCATGAGCAACAAACGCACAACACACCTGGTCAAATGCGCACGCCGCGAAATTCTCGAAACACTCAAGGCCACGTATCCCGCCGCAATGCGACCGACCGATATTCAACGCAGCCTCGTCCCGCTGCTCCCACAACTTTCGGACCATGACCTCGAACAAGACCTCCATTACCTCATGCAGAAGCAATACATAGAACAGGTATCCCCAACCGGCGACAGAACGCCCCCACAACAACCGCCGACCAGAATCGGTGAACGATGGGTAAGACTCACCGCCAAAGGCATCGAACTGACCGACAAGTGCATTTCCGATCCGGCCATCGAATTCTGAAAGCCCCCCGAAACACACCAACCGGAACACCATGAGTGACATTGATATGAACCAGCAAAACGCAGACGAAACCCGAATTCCTGATCACCAACGCCGCCGAACCTCCATCGGAGAAATACTCGACGCAACCCTGGGTCCCATAGCCGAAACCGCCCCGGGACTCTGGGAACATCGCACCTACCTCATGCTCGTCGGGACACTCTACGAACGCCTCGCAGCCAACGAGGATGAAATCTCCACCGATGAACTCGTGAAACTCGGAAAGACCTTGGCCGAACACCGAAGAATCAACCAGACAGAAAAGAAAGACGCCGAACTCCGACACCTCACGCTGCAACGAACCGAAGGCGAAACAGCGGCCCCACCCGGATCGGAACCGGATACCGCCAAACCCGATCCCGATGAAGCTGCCTGGGCATTTCTGTACGCCTGCTCGAATCAACTCTCATTCACCATCCAGGCCATCTACGGCGCCGAACTGCAGGAAGATCCGAACGACCCCCTCTTCAATGCAAATACGCAATCGGAAAGCCAGGACGAACGCCAACCAGAGACCGAGCCAATGGAGTCGAAAGACTCATGGGAATGGGAACAGGAAGAAACAGAGGCAATCAGTGATGAGCTTGTTCTGCAAAACGCTCAACCGCGTCCAGCGTCAACGATAACGCAGCGTCGTCATGGGCCAACCCAGGAAACAAACCTTCATAACCACTGGGAGGAAGCAAAACACCCGACGCCAGCAGATGACGAAAAAACGAACCGAAGCAGTCGTGGTCAGCCTGGCGAGCCTCAGCATAATTTGACACCTGAGTCCGCCCGAAGAAAACCGTCAGCATGCCGCCCACCTGCTGAACACAATGAACGACACCATGCGCTGAAAGGCGTTCACCGATCCCCACCGCCAGACGCCGGCAATACAACCCAACACGTTCGTGTGCGTCGCCATCCAGCAACGATAGCGTCGCAACACCGGCCGACATCGCCACCGGATTGCCCGACAACGTTCCCGCCTGATAGACATGACCGGACGGCGCAATCTGGTCCATCACCGCCGCCGAACCGCCATACGCACCAACCGGCATGCCACCACCGATCACTTTACCAAGCGTCGTCAAATCCGGCCGAACACCATAAAGAGACTGCGCTCCCCCGGGCGCCACACGGAAACCAGTCATGACCTCGTCGAAGATCAACAGACTGCCCGCCTCATCGCACAACCGACGCAACCCCGCGAGAAAACCTGCGCAAGGCTCCACCACCCCCATGTTGCCCGCGACCGGTTCCACCACGACCGCTGCAATCTCGGAACCATGCCGATCAAACAACGCCGCAACCGCATCCAGATCGTTGTACGGCGCCGTCTGGGTATCGCCGACAGCACCGGCCGTCACCCCCGGCGAATCAGGCAAGCCAAGTGTTGCAACCCCGCTGCCCGCAGCCACCAGGAGCGAATCGACATGTCCATGATAGCAGCCGTCAAACTTGATGATCTTGGGTCGGCCCGTGACCGCACGTGCCAAACGAATGGCACTCATGACGGCTTCCGTTCCGGAATTCACCATGCGTACACGCTCGATGGACGCAACCCGGTCAATGATCGCCGACGCCAGCGAAAGCTCCAGCTCGCAGCAGGCGCCGAAACTCATCCCGCGAGAAACCGCATCCTGAACCGCCGCAACCACGGCTGGATGCGCGTGACCGACAATCGCCGCCCCCCACGAACCAATGTAGTCCACGTAACGGCGACCTTCGACGTCCGTCAAATGGCAGCCGGACCCCGATGCGATAAAGAGAGGATCACCACCAACGGCCTGAAACGCTCGAACCGGAGAATTCACCCCGCCCGGCATCAAACCCAACGCACGATCATGCAACGCTCGGCTGTTCACATATCGCCTCTCGGAACCAAACCTGTGCCATGCCTGGATCGCCGATCCAGGCATGAAAAGCCTGCCAAAGGCAGGCGACTGAAAGTAGTCGGGTGCCATGCCTTTGAACTCGGGTGCCATGCCCAAGTTCCGCCGAAGGCGGGCGCGGGCATGCTGCCCCCGTACCCTCATACCCCTCGAACGATCAA
>JBMYUM010000295.1:0-5470 GCA_049605375.1 Phycisphaerae bacterium
GCAAGGGAATTCGACGTCACCAAGCGGCGTCCAGACCGGCAGTGGACCGGCTGTTGCAATCGTAATTGCGGCGACACAAATACAGGAAACAGATTTACGCAGGACGAGCATGCTGAGTGATCCCCCCTCAGATACTCTTGCACCTTACCGTTTGATCGAGAGGTGTTCAAGACCATTTCGCCTGTGATCGAATCGATCGAATTGAGGAGCAGTCGTGCGCTCGTGGGCGGCGCATCCGAGTGAGCTGGCGTGACCAATGATCGCAGTCGAATTGCTCGAGATGCGTCGTTCGGGGGATGAAGCCGGAGTCATGAAGCGTTTGTTGCCCTGAGGAAACTCTGCCTCCGGGATTCGCCAAACACCATCGGCCGCGCGGATCGTATTCGGGTTTTCACCAATTCTCAGAATTCTCGTGCCCGGTCCAGCGCACGTTGGTACGCTAATCGGTATCGGGTTTTTCGAGATCATGCATGTTGGTGCAGATTCCAATCAGGAGCGAGCTATGGCGGAAACGAGAACGCGTCCTCGATCATGCCAGTTTGTGACATCATTGATCGATTCTCTTTTGCGTAACATCTGGGTTCGTGCGGTGGTCTTTGTCGCGATTACGAATCAGGTCACGGTTTTTGGTGGTGACTGCAATGTGAACAGTATCGATGACACAACCGACATCACGTCGGGAGTGAGCAGCGACTGCAACGCCAATGGGGTGCCCGATGAATGTGAACTCCTCGGTAACGACTGCAATGCGAACGCAGTGCCGGATGATTGCGAGGCGGGTGGTTTCGTTTGTCCGTTCGTTGATTGCGCTGCCGCTACGTATCGAACACTGACGTACCCTGGCGCGTTCGATGATGATTTGTTTGGTGCACGGATCTTCGTTGACGGAAACCGGGCTGTCGTTACGGCGCCTTGGCGCGGCACGCAAAGAGCAGGTGGAATTGCGACTTACCGTTTCATCAAAGATCAGTGGGTTGAGGAAGCGACGATCGACATCGCCGATGAAAGCAACGTTCTGGAGTTTGCCAAGCATGTTGATCTCGATGGCGACGTTTTGCTGGCATACGCAGAAAGCTCCGGTTGCCCGGCGCCTGGAACATCACACGTCGACTCCAAACTTTACTTCTATCGGTTTGATGGGGTGAATTGGAATCAGGAATCCTCACTCGATGCCGTGGACATGGGTCTCTACGACCTTGGTACTTCCGGCGCGGTGAGTGGCGACACGGCTGTTGTGACGACCCGACTTGGTGACAACACCAGCAAACTTGTCGTCCTGCGTCGTATCGATGGTGAATGGGTGCTTTTGGGTGATTTCGCAGACTTCCAAAGCGGAAGTTACGTCGATGGTCGTTTGGCGTGGCCTCAGTTTCAAGACGATGTACTTGTCATCGCACGGACGTTTCAAGGGCAGGCATTTCCGGGTGTCATCCACATCTATCACGATGATGGCATGCATTTCAACGAAGTGCTTCGATATGATTCGCCGCCCAATCCGCCGGAAACGCCTTTCTATCCGACAACTGTTGCCATTGATGAAGACGCAGACCGTATCGTGGTCGGTGAGGTGGTGTGGGATCTGCCCGGCAGTGAGAATCCGAACGACGACAACGGGCGGTTGTTCGTCTTCGATCGGACGGACGATGCGTGGTCGCTTTCGCAAATCCTAGAGGCGGAGTCGACCGATGTTGAATCGCTGGGTTGGTCGATTGATGTCTATGATAATCGCATTGTGGCCGGTGCGCCACATACGTGGGCGCCACCGTTCGTATGCGATGGTTCGGTCAACGTCTATGAGCTGAACGAAAGCTGGCAATTGATCAAGACGATTCCATGTCAACCAGAGCAAAGCGTCTTGGGATTGTCGGCCGCCATCGGTGATGGGTTTATTCTACTCCAGGAGATTAATAACGACCCCGAGAATCTCGGTGACTTCGTTCATCACTACTTGATCGATGATGCTGATTGCGACGGCAATGGCCAGGCAGACAGCTGCGATGTACTTGGTGGTGTTGTTGATTGTGATGGCAACGGCCGTCCGGACGCTTGTGAGCCCTTCATCGATTGCGATGATTCGGGGGTTCGTGATGCCTGCGAGCTCTTTGACGGTTTGTTACTCGACTGCAACCGGAACGGCATTCCTGATGTTTGCGATATTGCGGACGGCACCAGCAGCGACTGTCGTGGCAATGGTGTACCCGACGAGTGCGAGTATCCGGACTGCAACGGTAATGGTGTTCCCGATGATTGTGACATCGGAACGGCATTCAGCAGTGACTGTGATTCCAATGGCATCCCGGACGAATGCGATACGGCTGAGGATCCGGCGTTGGATTGTAATCAGAACTTTCGACCTGATAGCTGTGACATGGCCGACGGGACAAGTAGCGATGTCGATGGCGATGGGATTCCCGATGAATGCAAGAGTCTGATTCCGCTTGCGGACGATCGTTATAACAGTTTGGGCACGCGGGTCGAATGTACGAGCGATGAAGACTGCTTCGGTGAATCCGTCTGTCTGCAATCTGTGTGCTACGTACCGAAGAACCGATTCATTACTTGGCAGCCCAATCCTGCCAATGCGAACAAGCGTTTCGCCTACCGTATTTCCATGGAAGCGGGCGTGGCCGGGAACGTTGTGCTGGGATATGCCACACTTCCAAGCTCATCCGGCGTTTCGTCGGTTGTTTCGGGGGCGAGCATGGTCGACTGGATCGACTACTTTGCTGACGTGCCGTGCGAGGAGAGCCGTTCCAACCTGATCGTGGCTGATTGCGAGATCGTTCCGGGGCGACGGTACGTTGTCCAGACGATTTGGGAAGCGTTGGATATGGGGGATGAGTCGAACTATTCGTCACCACTTATCCTTCCAACCGTGAGTCACTATGGCGATGCTGTCGGTGGTGATACGCCTTCACTGCCACCTGACGGCAACGCTAATTTTGTGGATATTCTCGCGGCCGTCGGTGGTTTTCGGCGGGAGGGGGTCACCCTCGATACGTGGTTGGAGCTGGATTGGTTGTCGGTTCCAGCCTTAAGTATTTCGTTTGTGGACGTTCAGCAGTTCGTCATTGCCTTCCAGAATGGCGGTGCCTATCCCGGTACGGATCCTCTGGATTGTCCGTGATGGTGGTCGTTAAGTTATTGTTGTCTTCCCGTGTCCATGGTGTTCTCATTGCGTATGCCGTAAGAGGGAGTTCGAAGTTTGGCGTTGGTGTCGTACAATAGCTTAGAGTCGCTCGACTGAATCGACTGATACGTGGAGTGTTGTCGCGGGTGTAGCTCAGTTGGTAGAGCGTCAGCTTCCCAAGCTGAATGTCGCGCGTTCGAGTCGCGTCACCCGCTGTGAACGTCTTATCGAAGGCGACCAGCCCCCAGGCAGATGTGTGTGGGCATTCAGGTATTCGTGTCGGGTTATCAGGTAGAGGTTTGGAGCCTGAGCCCGACATACCTACGTGGCGGTCGTTGACTGTTCGCCATCTGTTTCCTCTGCAAGCCGACGTTCTTTGAACGCGCTTCCCCACTCCTGCATGAGATTGAGGATCGGCTCGAGTGAACGCCCGTACTCAGTCACTTCATACTCAACGCGCGGGGGCACTTCGGCATAGACATGACGTGCGACGATACCGTCCGCCTCCAACTCGCGTAGCTGAAGTGTGATCATTCGTTCCGTCGCATTGGAGACGAGCCGTCGCAGTTCGCCGAACCGCTTTGTTCCCCCAAGCAAGTGACAAACGAGTACCGGCTTCCATCGCCCGCCAATCACACTCAGCGTCGCTTCCACGTCACACCCGGTTTTCCAGTTGTACTTCCGCGTCATCGATTGGTTCCCTTTTTCAGTCAACGCGACCAATACTTACATTTTTGTGCGTACTTGTCAATAATGACGCTTGGTCCTACTTTACCACCGACCGATGGAGGTACAGATTCGATTGACTCGTCGATAAGGAGACGAAAATGGCAGAACCATACATGACTTTGAGGACCGAACGCAGTGGTGCGATCCTGACGGTGACCATCGACTTTCCTCCGGTCAATTTGCAGGGACAGGAAATGCTCGCTGACCTGAATGGATTGGCCATGCGTCTTGAGCGAGACCGCGAAATCAAGGTCGTCATTTTTCAGTCAGCTCATCCTGAAATCTGGGTCTGCCACTACGATACGAACCTCCTGAAGGACATGTCCACTGAAGCCGTTGCTCGCAATGATGCCGAGTTGCTTGACCTCCAGTCCGTTCTGGAGCGGATCAGCAAGCTACCCCAGGCCACTATCGCGAAGCTCGAAGGATTCGCACGCGGTGGAGGCCACGAGTTCGCGCTTGCATGCGATATGCGTTTCGCTGTTCGTGGCAAGTTTACATTCATGCAGATGGAAGTCGGCATGGGCATCTTGCCTTGCGGCGGTGGCGCATCGCGAATGGCCCGGCAGACTGGCCTTGGCCGCGCGTTGGAGATCATCCTCAGTGCGCGCGACTTCGACGCGGACGAAGCTGAAGCATACGGCACGATTAACAAGGCCCTGGATGCCGACGAAATTGATGACTACGTTAACACGCTTGCCCAGCGAATTGCGCAATTCCCCGCCGAGTCAATTAATGCTTGCAAGCAGGCCGTGTACGAGTCCATTGACAAGCCGATCGCCGAGGCCCTTAAGGCCGAGGCCTATTGGCTTTACCAGGCAACCAGCAAGACGCCGGCCATTAAACGCTTCACCATCGCTGACGAAAAGGGCATGGAGCACGACATGGAGAATCAGCGCAACTGGAATGACCTCGTGATGCAGGTCCAGGAGATCCAATGACAGCAAGCGCTGGCATTCCTTCGAGCACAACACAGTATCGAAATACGAAACGACTTGAGGAGAGACACCATGAAAGCAATGCTCTTGCATGCGTATGGCGATGACGCCGTGTTCGAAGCCTCCGAAATAAAAACTCCCTCTGTCAAGCCAGGGCACGTACTGGTCAAGATAGCGGCATCAAGCGTGAATACGGTTGATACTATGATTCGCAAGATGGGAAAGAAGTTGCCTCTTTCGCCGGATACGCCTGCCATATTGGGTATGGACTTTGCCGGGACGGTGGAGGCTGTTGGTGACGACGTGGGACATTTCTCCGTTGGTGACGAGGTCTTCGGCTGCGCGGGTGGGCTTGCTGATCTGCCGGGAACATTGGCGGAGTACATCGTGGCTGACAGAAATCTGATTGCCCACATGCCAAAGAACTTGACCATGCGGGAAGCCGCCGCATTGCCACTGGTGGCGATTACTGCTTACGAAGGCCTGATTCGTGCCGGTATTCAAGAAGGGCAGAAGGTACTGGTACACGGTGGCTCTGGAGGCGTTGGTCATGTTGCTTTGCAACTGGCGAGACATTTCGGCGCCGATGTGTATTCCACGGGTGGAGGTGAGAAACAGTTGGCACTGATTGAGCAATTGGGAGCAACCGCCGTCAACTATAAGACGGAAAGTG
>JBMYUM010000296.1:0-5466 GCA_049605375.1 Phycisphaerae bacterium
TCTCGCGCAGTATCTGATAGCCGCCGATCGCATGGGGCAGCTCACGCGAACGGGCTACGTTCTCGCGAAGCGTTCCATCGGCGGTTTCCTGTCCGGCAAGAAAATCGTCGGGTACTGCGTTTTCCGCATTGATCATTTCCCAAACCAAGGCCGCAAGTGAATCATCATCGCCGCACGTTTCTTTCAGAAACGCTTCCCGTCGGTCCGATGGCAATGCAAGAACCTTCTCGAACAATTGGTCGACACGATCTTCCCGACTGGTCATCAGCCATCCCCTCCGGTCGTTTCCATCTTCTTGTAGAGCCAGGTTCTCGCGAACCGCCAGTCGCGTGTTACGGTCCGGCGGTCAACCCCAAGTAATGTGGCGCACTCCGATTCGGTCAAGCCGGCAAAGAACCTGAGCATGACGAGTTGATGTTTCCGTGGAAATTCCTTCTCCAATTCCTCGAGGCACGAACTGACGACGATCAACTCATCCGGTTCGGCGGCAAAGGCCTCGGCGAGGTTTGTCAGCAGAATCCGCTGACGGTCGCCGCCGCGTTTGACTGCCGCTTTGCGACGGGCCTGTTCCACCAGGATGTCGTGGATCGCCCGAGCAGCGGCGAAGAAAAAGTGCCGGCGGTTCTCATATTTGGAGTCGTCTTTTCCCAGAAGCCGCAAATAGGCCTCGTGAACCAGGGCTGTCGGTTGAAGCGTCTGGCCGGGTGGCATTTTGCGGAGTCTTGACTCGGCGAGCGCCCTAAGTTCTTGGTAGAGGATAGGTAACAGATCTTCGACGGCTTCACCGTGTCCGGTTTCCACCGCCTTCAGCAGCTTCGATATGTCCGCGGAATCTGCCATATCTCAGATTCTCGCAAAATTCCCTGTCTCATTCCACCCCCTGTCTGCGGCTTATCGGTGTTGGAAGACGGGAGTCCGTTAGGGCTGCCGATTCTGGGGTCTCGCTTAACAAAAACCTACCCGCGGTAGGGGGGATACGACCATCATTCGAAAGGGAACGTCAAGATGAACCGACCTGCGAACCAGAAACTCGGGAATGACATGCCATGGTTGTTAGGCCGATCGCAAGGGCTAAGGGCCGGTGCGTGTGCGCTCGTGCTGCTGACCGCACTTGTTGCCTGGCCACTGGGCTGTGCGGACACCATTGACATGCCGGAAGCCAAATCGGTGTCGATTCCGCCGATCATCGATGCCCGTGCTGTGGATGCGAAGAGCATTCTTGTCGAATTTGGTGAGCCGGCCGAAGCGGGGCTTGGCGATGCCAGTGCATTCCGACTCCGCGATCCTTCGTCACAGTCGGTCGGTATCGAAGACGTGAATCTGGGGGCCGATAACATGTCGGTCGTGCTGACCACGGAATCTCTCTCGCCGGAGACTGAGTACACCGTTGAGTTGGCCGGCACAACGACGGCGACGGTTCAGACTTTCAGCCCGCCGCGCGTGACGGGTGCTGTTGCACTGGACAACACGACGGTGAAAGTGGCGTTCAGCAAGAACATGAATGCAAGTGCATTGAACGCTGCGAATTATGTGATTGTTCAGGAAGATGAAAACATCGAAGCGGGTCGACTGATTGTCGAAGCGGCCGCTTATGATCTGCCGAATAAGAATGCCATCCTTCTGACAACCTTCGCACAAAACGAAGTGAACTACATCGTTCGCGTGGTGGATGTTCGTGACCTCAGCGGTAACCAGCTGGCGCCGCCGGAGCTGCTGGTTGATCCGGCCATCGCTCGTTTCCGTGGCACACCTGTTGACTGTCAATTTGCCTGCAACAACGGTTCCGGTGGTACGGACGGTAATGGTGCCTGCTCGACGGATGGTGATTGCGACGATGACAGTCCTTGTGGCGAAGGTGAACTAGATTGTCAGAACAGCTGCGTCTGCAGTCTGACCGACACCGACATGGACGGTTTGCCGGATCATATCGAGCAGTTGGGATGGGAGGTCACGATCGAATTGACCAACCGTGATGGTGTGTTTGATCGTCGTCCGACGGAAGCCCGTGGTGTGACGAGCGATCCGCGTAATCCGGATACCGATGGTGACGGCATCGACGACTACACTGAGCGTGAACTGGCGACTGACCCGCGATCCCCCGACTCCGACGGTGACGGCATCAGCGACGAGCGGGAATTCAACCTCTTCTTCTCGAACCCTGTTGACCAGGATACCGACGAAGATCAGCTCGACGACTTTCTGGAAGTCAGCTTCTACAAGACTTCTCCGATTCTCGCTGACACCGATGGTGACGGGCTCGATGACGACACGGAAATTCTCGAATTGAATCGTGATCCGCGATTGGCTGACCTTCCCGAATGGGAATTCGAAGTTGGCGATCTGCAGCTGCTCATTGACGAACGTTACACGTACGTTGACGAAACCGGTAACACCGTGACGCAGGAGACCTCGACGAGTTCATCGTTCTCGGAAGAAGATGAAACCAGCAAACTCAACTACAACAGCACGATCACCCGAGAGGGATGGAAGCTTGATGGTAAGGTCGGTTTTGAAGGTTTCAAGCTCTATGGTGAAGTTGCCGGTGGGAAGTTCGGTAACTCGGATACACACACTGGCTCGGATACGACAACGACAAGTTCACTGCAGTCAGCCTATGATTCGTCGTTGAATCGCGGTAGTGAATTTACGACGACTCGTGAAGTAACGCGTGAGGTTTTTGGTGCGAGCATTGCGGCACCATTGATCGTTCGGTCGACCGGTGACATTGCCTTCTCGGTGAACAACCTGGAGTTGTCGATTCTTCAGTTGGGTTCCGATCGCGAAAGTTTTGTTCCGATTGCTACGCTTGTTCCTTCTTCGACGCTTGCCACGGGTGAAGAGGCAACTCTCAATTTAGGGCCGCTATTGGACGAGCGTGGTCCCATCAACATGGCATCGGCTGAGGTTTTTCCAACACTTGTCGAAAACATGATGCGTGCTCCGCAGGGGCCTGTGATCGTGCCCTCCAACTTTGATATCGTTGACGAGTTTGGTCGTAACTTTGCGTTCACCTCGCAGGAGACAAACGACCGGACCGCTACGATCACGATTGACTTGGGCAATGGAACCGTCGAACAGTTCAATGTGGCTGTTGCCGGATCGATCGACAACAACGGTATTGTCGGTCCTGCCGGCGACTACGTGGGTGGTTTTGACGCTGAAGGAAAGCCCAGTGGCGTCCCGCTCGCTTATGCCTTGCAGGATGTCATCGGGCTCAAGCTGGAAGGTGACGAACCAGAGTTTGATTCGATCACGGCCGGTCCGAACGGTATCGTCGAAACACTCGCTGAAGGCGACGACATTCAGGTTTTCAACCCGGGGACAACGGGCCTTAGCGACATCACGGTTGTGATCAGTGCGGGCGACAACGGGATTTTGGATACGCCGGCCGTGAACGGTGATGATGAACTGGCGGTGACGGAAGGCTATGCCACGTCATTCACCTGTAACTCCTTTACCCGTCAACGGATCATCGAGCCGGATGATGGGGCGGGCGACGGTTTTGTCAGTACGGAACCGCTGGGTGACGACGTTTGGGCACCGGGTGTTTCGCAGATTGGCGACTCCGTCATGCCGGGCGACGAGATCATTCTCGCCGGTCCGAACGGTATCATCGACTCCGTTCCTTTCGGTGATGATGTGCAGCGTGGCCCAGGCGACCTCTGCGATGTTGACGCCGATTGTCCCACCAACTCAAACGGATCACTGTGTGTTGGTGGTTTCTTTGATGGCATGGCCTGCATCACGGATACGGATTGCACGCCTGAGCCGCAGTGCCTTGTCAGTGAGATAGAAGATGACTTCTGCAGTGAAGATTCCGTTAATGCCGGCGACAGTTGTACATCGGATGCAGATTGCATCCCGGACGCCGGTACATGTGTGGATTCGATTGCTCGTTGCAACGGTCGTGAGGTTCTCAAGCGGTACAAGAATGCGGCTACTGGTGCAGGCAACCGTGCCTGGTTGGTCTATTCCAACAACCAAATTCCGATTGGTACCAACATCAGTGAGGTGATTCTTCGCCCGCGAATGAGTTTGTTCCTTGGTTTCGAAGAGGACATTGATCGTGACGGTCTCTTCGCTCGTCACGAATTGGGCTTCGGTAGTTCGGACCGTTCGAAAGATACGGATATGGACGGCCTGTCTGATCCCGCCGAAGTTCGCGGTGGATGGCAGATTGCCGTTGCCGGGCGTGCGCCGTACCAGGCATTCCCGGATCCGCGTTTGATGGACTCTGACGGTGATGGCGTGGATGACGACATCGAGATGATGTGCGGCACCGACCCACGCAAGCGTGATACCGATGACGACGGCATTGATGACTTCACGGAGTTGAATGATGACGAGGGTGGATTGGCGGCCGAGTGCAACGTTCCTCAAGTCGGCGATCCGACTCACCTTGATCCGCTCAATCCGGATACCGACGGTGACACCTTGCAGGATGGCATTGAGCTTGCCATTGGCGCTGACAACTTGAATCCATTCGATGCTGCGAGCTTCCTGGATACGGATGCCGATGGCTTACCGGACAACGTGGAGAATCGAGACGGTGGCTGGGAGATTCAGACCACTCTCTGCAACAACACGTGTGTCGAGGCCTTTGATGGAGTCTGTCAGGATCTTGGAAAGGTCTGCTCATCTGAGTCGCCTGGCGCGGGTGATTCATGCGAAACTGTTGACGATTGCGATCCTGCTCCGTTGCCTTCTTGCGTACAGAATGGAGTCTGTGAGTCTGCGCTAGCTGCTTTATGTGACGACAATTCGGACTGTGCTTTGTATTCGCAATGCATCTCGATTCCTGTTTTCGGAGGGCGATGCGGTGGAACGTTGCTAGGTGCTTCCTGTGCAACAGATGCGCAATGCTCCGATACCTGCGTCGTAAACAGTGTCTGTGTTGATGCTCAGAACAGCGGTGCTTCCTGTATCGGCGACTTGGACTGCGAGCAACTTGTGGTCACGTGCGAGGACGCGGGTTCGTGCAACCGAGGTACGGACTGCGCGGATTGCGGTCCCGTGGACGTTACGAAAAACGTATTCTCCGATCCGACCATTCCTGACACGGATTTCGATGGTCTACCCGATTTCGTTGAGCGGGCGATTGGCACCGATCCGCAGAATGTCGATACGGACGACGATGGGTTGCCCGATTATCTGGACACGGACGACGACGGCGACGGGGTGCGCGGCTGCGCCGGCGACTGCGACGACTCGGATCCGAACGCCCGACCCGGCGGCGTGGAGGTGGCCGACGGCATCGACAACGACGGCGACGGCATCATCAACGCGCTGGACGACGACAGCGACGGCGACGGCACGCCCGACGAATGCCAGCCCGACTGCGACGGCGATGCGGTCCCCGACGCCTGGGCGGTGAGCGAAGCCCTTGTGCCCGACTGCAACGGCAACGGCGAACCCGATGCCTGCGACATCGCCGGTGGGGTCTCGAGCGACGTCGATGCCAACGGC
>JBMYUM010000297.1:0-5463 GCA_049605375.1 Phycisphaerae bacterium
AGTAGCCCAGCGCCCAGATGATGATCGTCGTGGCAAAAATAATCGTGCCCGCTGAAATACAAAACTCTCGACCTTGCTCGTACAACCGGAAAAACACGGTACGCACCGAAGGCCACTTGTAGGAGGGCAGTTCCATGAGAAAAGACGGTGCACGCCCCTTCAACATCGTCCGATTGAGAATCCAGGCCACGAAAATCGCAGCCACAACCCCAACCGCATACAAGGCAAGCATGACCAACGCCTGCAAACCAAGCCAACCACCCAGGTATGACTGGGCAGGCACAAAGGTGCTGATCAACAGCACATACACAGGCAGCCGTGCACTGCAGCTCATCAGGGGTGCAATCAGCATCGTCGCGTAACGACTCCGCCTGTCTTCAATCGTACGTGTAGCAAGGATCCCGGGAATGGCGCAGGCAAAGGAGGAAATGAGCGGCACAAACGAACGACCGCTGAGCCCCACCCAACCCATCCAGCGATCCAACAGGAACGCCACACGTGCCATGTAGCCGCAATCTTCGAGGATCGCAATGAACAGGAAGAGGATCAGAATTTGCGGAAGGAAGATGAGCACGCCACCCACACCGGCAACGACGCCGTCCGTCAGCAAGCTCTGCAACGCCCCTTCCGGTACCATCGACGCCAGCGACCCACCAACCCAGGCAAAGCACCCGTCAATAAAGTCCATGAATGGCCCGGACCAGCTGTAAACAGCCTGGAAACAAATGGCCATGAGCACCAGGAAGACCAGCAAACCCCATACGCGATGGGTCAACCACTTGTCCGCCAGGTCGGATCGGCTTCGACCACGAGAAGCGCCATCCTGAACACTTGATTGAACAACCTCGTCGATCCACGCATATCGCGACTGTGCCTCGATCTCAACGACCGCCCCATGCGCACGCTCAAGGACCTCTCGCTGCTCGGACAAGCGATCCAGTATCGATGGACCATGCTTGGTAATCAGCCGCTGCTCCATGAAACCCTTCGGCGCGAGTAGCGCCTGCGTGATTTCAAGCGCTGCCGCACGAGGACCACCCGGAACCGGTCCCTGCTTCGCCTGCTCCCCCAACTCATCCTTAAGTGCTGCATCACCGGCAAGACCCGCCGCCAGCTGCGCACCGCAGTTCCGAACATCCTGCGGCAACAACGGACGATCAGCAGGCACCTGACCATTGGCAACAACCTGCTGCAATGCGTCGAGCAGCGGTCGCACAGACGAATCGCGCGTGGCCACGATGGGCACCACAGGCACGCCCAAACGATCACGGAGAACGTCTACATCAATCGAAACACCTCGGGACGCCGCAATGTCGGTCATGTTCAACGCGACCACAACCGGCAAACCGAGCTCGATCACCTGCGTCACAAGGAACAGATTACGGCGGAGATGACATGCATCGATCACACACAGCAGGGCATCCGGTTTCGGAAGCCCCGATCGGTCGCCGATCAGAACGTCCAGAAGAATGGCCTCATCCGCCGATTCAGCGTGCAAGCTGTAGCTGCCCGGAAGGTCCACAAGCTGCATGGACGAATCCGTCGCGCTACCGCGGACTTCTCCGATCTTCAATTCGACCGTGACGCCGGGGAAATTGCCGACACGCTGATGGTATCCGGTCAGTGTATTGAACAGTGTGGATTTGCCGGTATTGGGGTTACCGACCAG
The DNA here is from genome assembly GCA_049605375.1 of Phycisphaerae bacterium. Taxonomy (GTDB): domain Bacteria; phylum Planctomycetota; class Phycisphaerae; order UBA1845; family UBA1845; genus JADFOB01. Next base: position 1,670 of record JBMYUM010000297.1, read on the forward strand.
TGCGACATGCACCGTCGCTGCAGCCGCTTCAGTAGCCGATGGTGATTGCATGATGTCTTGAAATGATGTCCGCGAAGGTCGGTCGAACCCGCCTGATCAACCCAGCGCCCAATTGCCAACGGAATAGCAAACTGGCCATGAACCGAGACTTGGCCTAATAAACGCGAATTCGATCCTGATGCTCACCACCGAGACCGACTCGCACGCCGTCAACCGCGACGATGCAAGGCAACCCAGGCTTCACCATCTCCAGCTGAACGCCGCGGACAAAACCCATATCCGCCAGCCGCTTCGAAATCGAAAAGCATCCCTCGATGCGACTGATCATGGCCGATTCGCCCGCATTCAGCGAATGCACGCCCCATGAATTATCCTGAACCATGACTCGGCTACCCTTGCAAATAATGAGACACAGGCCCGTGGGACCGCCAACCGGGACGATTCTAATTGAGAGAGAATCTCAATTAGCCCGCCCAGAAGATGATAGCGATACGTCCCAATCTGGCAAGGTGAGTGGCTCGCCGGCCGTCTCAGGGATGAAAACGGCACAAATGGCAACAACGCTGGGAGACTTCGTCCGGACCACTTCCAAAATGAAGCGCCCGCAACCGAACACGCCTAGGGGGCTGGCGATGGGAATTCTATGGACTGGAAACCGATGCCAGGCGAGCGAGCAGGTGGAGCAGGCGGTTCCGATCAATCGGCTTCGCGAGATATTCGGTGCACCCAACAGAAAGACATGCCGCCTGGTCACCTTCATTCGCGTGAGCGGTCAAGGCGATGATCGGTTGCACCACGCCTCGATCCCGCAGCGTCTTGGTCGCCTCGTAACCGTTCATGACCGGCATCTGCATGTCCATCAGAATGACGTCGTACGGTGCTTCATCGCGTATAGCCCCGGCAACGGCATCAATCGCCGCATCACCGTTCGATGTCACGGTGACATCCGCGCCCGTCATCTTCAGGATATGCATGATAAGCCGTTGGTTGTCCGGCCCATCCTCTGCCAGGAGAATTCGCTTACCCTGCAAATCAACATCATCCGCCGCAACGGAACCGGGTGACGACGGTAGCGCCCCGTTGGCTTCGATCGGTTGGCACGCCACCTGGTCGAGTCCCGCCGAAATGGAAAGCCGGAACCGCGACCCCTTGCCCGGCTGCGACTCAACGACCCAGATATCGCCGCCCAGCATCTGTGCAAAACGCTGGCTGATCGTCAGTCCCAAACCCGTCCCGCCGTAGCGCCGCGTCATCGAGTTGTCAGCCTGCGTAAACGGCTGGAACAGGCGCGCCATCTGTTCTTCGTTCATACCGATGCCGGTATCGACGACATCGAAGGCAAGCACACCTTCTCCATCCGACTCTTGCAACCGCACTTCAACACGGACCTCACCAATTTCGGTGAACTTGATGGAGTTTCCAATCAGATTGATCAGGATCTGACGCAAACGCATCGGGTCCGTACTGATGGTTTCCGGAAGATCCGACGCAAGTGAAACACCGAGCTCCAAGCCGTCACTCTCAGCGCGAAGCTTCATCAAACCGATCACTTCGTCGACAAAGGGACGAAGATCAATCGGCATGCGCTCGACCACCATCTTGCCGGCCTCAACACGCGACAGGTCAAGAATATCGTTGATGATACCCAGCAGGTGCTCGCCGTTACGACGAATCGTGATCGCGGCTTCGGTGCACTCAGGCGGCACCTGACTCCCCTCGGAGTATTCCACCAGCAGCTCCGCAAAGCCACCGATGGCCGTCAACGGCGTTCGAATCTCGTGACTCATATTCGCGAGGAAATCACTCTTGGCCTGGCTGGCGGCCTCGGCTCGTTGCCTTGCATCTTCCAACTCAATCTCGGCCTGCCGACGTCGAATTTCCGAACGGTTAGCGTGGACAAGATTGGCACAGGTAACGAGCACCGGCTTGAGCGTCTCGGCAAATTCGGCATTGTAGCCGCCACGCCGATTCACAAGCCCCACCATACCGTTGACTTCCTGCCCGATACTGAATGGCAGAAGCAAAAGGCTGGAGATCGGCTGATCGCCAAGCGCTGGTGTCTGAACACGCGACTCAGCCTGGCGGTTGTTACTGATCAACAGATCCCCCGTCACCAGAACGCGTTCTATCATCTGCCCCACAAACGGAGGCAGAACGCCGGTTGATTGGTCAGCGATGTGGCTGTCCTGCCTGTTACTCGCCAACAGTTGGAATGACGGCTGACCCGCATCATCAAGGCAGACTTCACCGATAAAGCCAAACTCACTTGCCGTGAGTGAACACAAGTCGACAACCAGTCCATCGGTACAGGCATCAAGATTGACATCGCTGATGAATCGCAGCATCGCAGCGCGAACAGCTTCCAGCTGACCATTGGCCAGAGCGAGCCGTTCAGCAGCATGAAAGCGCTGCTGCGCCTCGGAGATCACATTGGCGACCGACTCCAGAAAGCAGACCTCATCTTCGGAGAAGACCCGCGCGGCCTTGCAATGCACACCAAGTACGCCAAACAGCCCGGTCTCGTCCCGGATCGGTGTCGTAATACTGGCGCGTACACCGACTTCCTTCAAAATAACCGGCACATCGAAACGACTCTCTTTCAGCGCATCCTCAACAACAACGGTCCGGTCCATACCCATGGTAAAGCCGAACTGCTCGTTCTCGCTCACCCGTAACCGCACCTTGTTCGCCATATCGGCAGGCCAACCGACGCCGGCACTGAAGAGCAGCTTGTCATCATCGGAGAGCGTTCGAAGGACCTCACAAAACGGAACATCCAGCGTCTTGGAAATCGTCTCCAGCGCGAAGTGAATCGATCGGTTCAGTTCGGTCTGTTGAATCACATACCGTCCGAGTGTCGCCAACGAAGCCTGAAAACGCTCCTGCCGTTGCAACGACTCCGTTCGGCTGAGCACGCGCTGCTCCAACGTCGCACGCGACATCTGCAGTTCATGATCGCGCTCCTCGATTCGCGCGAGCATGTCGTTGAACGCATCGGTCAATGTCCCGAGTTCATCATGTGAATACTTGTGAGCACGCACACTGTAGTCGTTATGCAAACCGATACCCTGCGACGTCTTGGATAGCTCCGTGATCGGTCGCGTAAGAACTTTTTGCAAACGAGAAGCAACCGCCAACGCACCACCAAGTGCCGCAACCATCGCCACGACGAGGATGGCCACAAGCGTGCGTAACCGCCCGTAGAATTCTCGCAGATCGTACTGAACATAGATGGAACCCAGCACCTCATCATCCATGACCATATGACGCTTCAGGTGCAACGTGCCCCCGGAAAAGCGATGCTTCCCGGTCTCCACCTCTTCCCTGACAATCTTCGCTTCCTGGGGACGCGTGTAACGCGCGAATTCCGAACCGTCGAGCTTGAGAACGCTCGCCATGATCACATTACTGTCAGCCTTCAAGCCCTTGAGTGATTCTTCAGCTGCCGAAGGATCGTCGAACATCAAAGCCGCAACCGCATTATTAGCAATCACGTCGGCCTGGATGCCGAGGTTACGGGGAAGCTCGTCTTTGGACTTCACCCATTCAGCAGACAAAACCGCTGCACAACAAAGGGCCAGAGCCGCCGCCGTCGTTGACGTGGCGTAAAGCAAAAGCTTGGCTTTGAATGACATTTCGCGGATGCTAAACACGATGTCTGCGCCCCATTTCTCGATGACCGATCACGATGAAGGTCATTGGTCCGTTTTGACAATACGCGCCAACTTGAGGAGCTTGGCACTGGCTTTCAATCCCACGCTTTCCAGAACATCCCGGTTGATTTCGAAGTGAAT
>JBMYUM010000298.1:0-5431 GCA_049605375.1 Phycisphaerae bacterium
GCCACACCTTGTCCACCTTCTCGAACATTTTGGTGTGCTTTGGTAACTCGGTTGCGATGCCCTCAGAGGTGAAGATGGGCTCCAGATAGCGCCACGAGCGCTGGCACTCGAGCCACTGTTGAAACATCACAAGGCTGCCGTCACATATGTCTGTGGATTGATTCACACACAACCGAGAAAGACCTTTGAAGAATTCGAAGAAGAATCTCGGGAGATGGCAAGTCAGTTGCGCGAACACACGCAAGGCCTCTCCGTTCTGTTCTTAAGAGTGCCGTACGGATTGTTGTGGCGCCGGTTCCGCTTTGCGAACATCTCCATCGAACAGCAACACAAACGCGGCTGGATCAAGATTCCACCGACCTAGTTCTTTCGCTATTCCCTTCAGTACCGATTCCCAACGGCCGATAAATTCGTGCTGCGCGTCAACGCAGCTCACGGGGGCCGTGCGCGCTGCCCAGTTTGTCGCGAAAGGAGTTGCTCGATGAATCAGCGATTTCAGTACAGAGAACGGAACTGGCTCAGCATTTCGCTGACCATTTTGATCGTCATCACCTGTCTCCGCGTCTGGCTTGGCCCGGTCCAATGGGAACCCCGCGCAGAAGCGCGCATCCCCGACGCCGGCAAACAGCGCCAGCATCTTGTGGAAGAGATCCGGCAAACCAACCAGTTGCTGAAACAAATTCTCGCGAAGCTCGAAAACGGTACGTTCAACGTGAACGTCAAAGGTACCGATAACCCCGATAAGCGCTCCTAGTGGGCGAAACGCAAGGGATTACACCGAGGCCGACGGAATGGCAGTGACGGACCGCATCCATACTATTCTATTGTGCGCACAACGGCGGAAGCGCACGGACGCGCATTCACTCCACGCGACCGCATGGAATCGCGCGCTCTTCGTCACGCTCACGATTCTGCTGTTCCCGACTTTCACACCCGCCCAGAACGCGCAGCCGGCCGTCGACAGCGATGCCCCCGCTCCGCAAACCGAACAGTTGACACCCGGCGAGAGCGGACTGCTCATTAATCAAAATAGAATCGTTGAGTTTCACTGCGACCGCTGGCCGCTGGAGAAGGTGCTGCAGTCACTGGCACTGCAAGGACGCATCAGCATCATCGCATCACCGCAGGTCGAAGGTACCGTCAGCGTCAGTCTTTATGACAAGACCGTGGACGATGCCTTGAAGGCGATTCTGACGACACTTGATGCGGGTTTCATACGACAAGACGGCTTTTACTACGTCTACACCAACGAAGAACTGAAGACGCTGGCAGAGCCGGAAGAGGAACCGCTGGAAACCGAGGTCTTTCAGCTGAGTTACCTCAACGCCGCCGATGCGGCGAGTTTCATCGAACCGATGCTGGAAGAAGGTGAAACCGTCACCGCAAGTCCAGTTCCGGCCCAGGGGATCGCCAACGAACCATCAGAGGCAGGCGGCTACAATCATGCAGCCGAGGACGTTGTCGTGGTCAACGCCAAGCCTCGGAAGATGGAAGAGGTTCGTACACTCCTGAAGAAAATTGATCGCCGTCCGCGACAGGTGCTTGTCGAAGCCACCATTCTACGCGCGCAGCTATCTGACGAGAGCGGGCTGGGCATCGACTTCACCATGGTCGCCGGTGTCGACCTGGAATTGATCGGCGCTACATCAACGGGCGTCCAGGATCTGACGCTCGGCCAGCTACCGACCGATCGCTTTGAAAATTTCAACGCAAACATCAGTACGGACTTCCGAGATCAGGTACCCGCCGGCGGTGTGACGTTGGGCATTATCAAAGATAATGTGGGTATCTTCCTCCGCGCACTCGAACAGGTCACCGATACAACCGTCCTGGCCAACCCCAAGATTCTTGCCCTCAATAAGCAAAAAGGACAGGTGATTGTCGGTCGCCGTGACGGCTACCTGACCACAACGGTCACCGAAACACAGACCGTTCAAACCGTGGAGTTTCTCGTCACCGGTACACAGCTCATCTTCCGACCGTTCATTGGAGAAGATGACTATGTTCGCATGGAACTGCATCCGGAAGACAGCGTCGGATTCGTCAGCGCACAAGGCTTACCGTCCGAACAAACAACAGAAGTGACAACGAACGTCATCGTCAAGGACGGCCAGACGATTCTCATCGGTGGCCTCTTCCGAGAAGTAACCACAACCACGAACCAGCAGATTCCCATCATCGGGAATGTCCCCGTCCTCGGACCACTGTTCAAGGCGCAGAATGACTCCACCGATCGTGAAGAGGTGATCATTCTGCTCACGGTCAAGATCATCGACGATCTCGACACATACGCAGAAACCTCAGATAAGGTATTCGACAACATCGATCAGATTCGTCTCGGCTCACGCCGAGGCTTGATGTGGCATGGACGAGAGCTTATCGCACAGCGTTATTACGAAAAGGCACTCGAAAAGAACCTCGACGGTGACATTGAAAAGGCACTCGTCTATCTCGACATCGCTCTTTACCATCAACCCCGATTGCTGAATGCCAAGCTGCTGCGTCAGTCATTGACGCACAGACGCGACACGGAACATGAAGGCTCAGCGGCACGCTCGTTCATCTTTGACGTGATTGCCGACGAGAAGGGATACCCTGCGGAAGTCTTCGGCCGCGATCCGGATGTACGCACCAACACGCTTCCGAACAGCACGATTGAAGAGGACTAACGGATGCCGCTCGCGCCAGCATGCGATCACCCCGAGGTGCCAGTCATGACCACCGCTTCCCGTTTGACAGACAATCGATTCCTTTGGAGCACCGGACGTTGGGCACCAGTCGTCGTGGCCACCACCTTATTGTTCACCGGTTGTCGCGGCCAGGATCATGAAACCGCCAAAGTAACAGCGGACCAACGCTGGGTGGAGGTTCGCGCCGATCTCAAACTTGATATGGCCGAAAAGGCGTTTGAAGAACACCGGTACGAAGATGCCGCCATGAACGCGGCCGAAACGCTTGCACTCGCACCCGGCAAACACTCAGCGTATGCCATCATGGTTCGCTCCTATCTGGAGATGCAGGACCTCGAACGAACAAAAGAGGCTCTTGCCACGGCCGATGCTGCGGCCGTGGACTATCCGGAAATGACATACCTGCGTGGTGTCTACCTGGAAATGCGTGGTCGATACGAAGAAGCACTGACCTGCTTCGCCGATGCACGATCGCGCGTACCTGAAGATGCCGATTATATGGTTGCGCAGGTCGAAATGCTGATGCAACTCGATCGGGCGGCTCCCGCACTGCGTATCATCAACGAGTTCCTTGCACGGGCCGACGAAACCGACAGCCTGACGACCATGGCCGGCATCGTGGCGGAGGCAGCTGGAGATCACCAACAAGCCATCCGGTGGTATCACAAAGCGTGCCTCGCCCACAGCGACCAACGCTGGATTCACGAAAGACTGGCAGCCATTCTGATTCAACAGGGCCGGCACGATCAGGCGATCCACTGGCTGACGCCATTCTACTCCCGCATCATGCCACAGCGGAACAGTAGCAGCACAAGCGCGCCGATCTCAGAAGACGATGTCAAACTGATGTCACTCATGGTGAAAGCCAAGTTGGGTGCAGGCCTGGAACGAGAAGCACTGGATATCCAGCGCAAGATTGTTCACCTTGCACCGGAAAACCTGAACCACCGGTTGCTCCAAATCCAGATCGCCATGCGGACTGGGGCGTACGACGCCGCACTCGAGGCGTCACGCAACGCGCTGTATCACTTCCCCGATCACGGCGAACTGCAACTCATGGCGGCCACCACACTTCGCAAGATGGGCCGATTGCAGGAAGCGAAGGAGCGGATCGAAACCGTGTTGGCGCGAAGCGCGGCGGATACGGATGCACACTGCCTGCTCGCCGAGATCCTGGCAGAACAGGGCCGGAACGAGGAAGCACGGACCAGCTTTCAAAAGGCACTCGACTCCGATCCGCAATGCCACTGGGCACAGGTCGGACTGAAACGCCTGACAAGTAGCTAGCGATCCCACGCAACGACACGCGCACGAAAATTGTTTGCGCGCCCGAACGACTAGGCCGGCACCAGGTACTGGATGCTGAAGAGTCGCTTCTCGTCGGTCCAGACGTCCTCAACTTTCAGACCGGCTCGCCCCGCCAAAGCCGCAAAACTCTCCACAGAGAATTTGTAGGACACCTCGGTACGAATCCGCTCGCCTTTTCGGAATGCAACTTCAGCACCATCAAGATCAATCTGTTGATCCTTGAGACTGACCAGCGCCATCTCAATCCGACTCTCTTTTTCATTGAAAGGTGCTTCGTAGGTGAAATCATCAAGTGAAAAATCAGCCTGCAACTCGCGATTCAAACGGACGAGGTAATTCATCGCAAAGTCCCGCGATACGCCGTCACTATCGTCGTACGCGCGCTCGAGGACTTGATGGTCTTTGATCAGATCGACACCGATCAGAATACCGCCGTGCGGACCACAGATGTCACGCATGTGGTGAAGCAAACGCAACGCAAACTCAGGCATGAAGTTCCCGATGGTCGAGCCCGGGAAGTAGATGATGCGCTTACGATGCTGATCAACGTAATCCGGTAGCTCGTAGTCACCAGTAAAATCGGCACAGATGGGCAGCACGTCGAGATCCGGGAACGCCTTGTCCATGCTGCTCGCAAACTCTGCCAGTTGCTTCTTCGCGACGTCAATCGGCACATAGCCGGCCGGATCTTCCAATCCCTCAAGGAGCAGGCGCGTCTTGATACCGCTGCCGCTACCCGGCTCAATGACCACCGCACTGGGGCCGATCTTCGCTTTGATCGCGTCGAGGTTGTCTTCCAGAATCGAGATCTCAGTCTGCGTTACGTAGTAGTCGTCCGTCTCACAGATCTCATCAAACAGGACGGCCCCCTTCTCGTCGTATAGGTACTGGCTGGGAAGAACCTTGGGGTTGCTGGCAAGCCCGCGCAAAACATCTTCGCGCATCTGGCCCGTTTCGGGTTCAAAATCAAACTTGATGATCTTGGGATCACTGGACATCGTCTGCCTTTCGTGGTTGCTGTTTCTAGTTGACCAGTTGGAAACCCATGAAGGCGTGAAATCGTCGATTCTTCACGAGAGGATGCCAGATGTTGCGGTGTTGAAAAAATGGCGACGCAGTCCGGGTGTGGGGCGATGCTGGACTGTACGCGAAAACCGCGCTCGAGACTGGCTGCTTTTGGCATGTCGAAGTCTCCACCGCCGACTCTAACGGATGTCGCTGAAGAACTCAAATTCTGATCACAATCGACTGAGAAGGCGGTTATTTTCGGACGTTCACCAAGATTCCAACCAACGGCACCAACACCTCACACCCGACATGGCAGACCTGATGACTCGACAACCGCCGTCGCACACAACTCCCGACAAGCCATAACCTATTTATTTCAAGCACCTTACAGGCCACCGACGCCGAATCCGCCGATCGGCCACCGA
>JBMYUM010000299.1:0-5400 GCA_049605375.1 Phycisphaerae bacterium
TCTCGCGATGATGCGCGAACGATTCTCCGGAAACCCGGACATCTCGTTGACCAATGAGCAGACGCCGGTCAGCATCCGTCAGCGATTCAGCGTTGCCGGTGGTGCACTGCGTTCCCTGTACGGTCCGACCAAGACCCAGTGGGAAGCGTTCACGATTGCCAAGCGCGATTTCGCGAACTGGAAACAGGAGCTTGATACGCTTGTCAGCAAGGAGCTGCCCGACCTGGAACAAACGCTTGATCGGGCCGGCCTGCCATGGACGCCGGGACGAAGTCTCCCGGCGATTGACGGCTGGGGTCGATAATCGCAGCGCTCTTCATCCAGCAAGCTCATTCTCGTTATCGTGAACTGACGCGCCCGGTAGGCTCGACCTATCGGGCTTTCTTTTTGCATACCTTGATGGTCGCTGAAGCGCAACGGTCGGTGGATTCTCGGACGGCGAAGCAAAATTCCGGATAACTGACGAAATCGTTCAAATCGTCCTGACGCGATTGTACGATTCTTATAGCACAAGCAAGTCAACGTACCGGTTCAGTGGCTGTCTTGAAGACGCTTATGAGGTCGGGGTAAAAGCCTCATAAACCACAAAGACCAAGTGAGCAACGAAAATGAGCCCGCGCTTTCATTCGACAGATGTTGAAGGGCGTCCTGTGCTGATCGTCGTTGTGAGTCTTGATTGTGATCAGAGGGAATGGCGGTGGTGAACGAGATCGGAAATCTTGAACTCCTTGAGGCTTCGAGAAAGCTGATTCAGAATGTGAATCAGCAATCGGACTATCAGGGGAGCCAGCGGAGTGTCGAACGACGTCCGTGGTGCATGCCGCTCAAGATCAAGATACTCGAATCCACAGGACGCGATGCCGCGCTCAATCGAACGATGATTGTCGCGACGTATGACATCTCGCAAGGAGGCTTTTCTTTCCTGTCGCGAGGCTACTTGCACATCGGCACCACGGTCGTTGCCAGCTTCAAGGAACTCGACATCGCACCCTCCATCAGCGGCGTTGTTCGCTACTGCATTCACGTCGTGAATACGATGCATCGTGTCGGCGTCCAATTCACGGATGTCGAGCGCAGCTGAAGCCGGTCACTGGCCTCCATCCGCAGCTCCTCTTCCTGCACAATCTCATCCCGAAGCACGCTGACGAACGGCAGACTCGTGGTACAATCGGCCCACTTTGAGATGAGAGATGGGTGGAGGTTGTCCAATGGTTCGCCAATTCACGTATATGGCAACGGTATGCATCGTTTTGTGTGCCAGGTTCGGTGTAGCACAAGGCGTTGAACAAGAAGACCGGGAAGCATCAGCCATACCGACTTTTCAGGGTGACCAGTGGCTGGTGATCGAGCCGGTCGGTCGTTACGGACGCTATGCCATCCACAAAGATTCCGTCGAAAAGCAGATCGTTGATGGTACGTGGCGCATACCGCAAGTTGCCGATGTTGTCCGTGCCGCCAATGGCGATCTGAGACAATGGAAGCAGGTGTCCACCAACGCGAATGGCGAACTCAAACTCGCGGCGTTACGCGGCGGGTACGCCTGGACCACCGTGAACGTTGATCAACCGATGATCGCCATTCTTGAAGCGGCAGGACACAGCATTGTCTATGTCAACGGAACACCACGCGTAGGCGACCCGTACGCGACCGGTTGGAATCGAATACCGGTACAGCTCAAATCGGGTGAGAATCACTTCCTTTTCCATTGCCGACGCGGATTCCTCCGGGCGAAGCTATCGGAACCGCCCGCCTTCGCCTTCCTGAACAAACGTGATACGACGACACCCGATCTTCGGAGACGTGGAGAAACGACCACTCAGAAGGGGCGGGATTTCTATTGGGCCGGCATACCCGTCATCAATGCCACCGCCGAGACACTCGACAATCTCATGATTGAGACGACGTTCTTGCCTGACGAATCCGATGAAGAACCAGGCACAAATACCGACAGAGCCCGCTACACCAGCATGGTCAGTCGTGTCGATGTGTTGCCGATTCCACCGATGGCCTCCCGCAAGGCGCCGATGACCCTGTTCGACCTCGCGCAATCTGACCGCAAGAAAGAAACCCTGATCGTCAAGCTGCTCCAAAAAGGGAGCAGGGCAGATGAATTCGAAGTGCTTCACCAGGTCGAACTCGACCTGCGCGTTCGCGACGAAGATCAATGGTACAAACGTACATTCATAAGCGACATTGATGGGAGCGTTCAGTACTACACCGTTGTGCCACAGACGCGACCCGAATCGAACGAATCAACGACCGACGACGGTGAGGCCAAATCCGACATGCCCGGCTTGATACTCAGCCTTCATGGCGCTTCCGTCGAAGCGACCAATCAGGCGGCGGCCTACCGTGCCAAAGACTGGGCGCACATCGTTGCACCCACCAATCGTCGACCGTACGGATTTGATTGGGAAGACTGGGGGCGTTGGGATGCACTCGAGGTACTCAAGCACGCGGAAGAGGAACTCAAGACCGATCCCCAACGCACCTACCTGACAGGGCATTCCATGGGTGGGCACGGAACATGGCACCTTGGGACGCTCTTCCCGGGTCGATTTGCTGCGATAGCACCCAGTGCCAGCTGGGTCAGCTTTCGATCCTACGCCGGGCAACAACCGGAAAAGGAAGACCCGCGTGATCAGATGTTGAATCGCGCCGCATCAGCAAGTGATACCCTTGCCAGGAAGATGAATCTCGTCGATCGCGGCGTGTACGTTCTTCACGGTGACGAAGACAACAACGTGCCGGTCGAGCAGGCTCGTATCATGCGAACGGAGTTGGCTGGATTCCACGCCGATTTCGCCTACTACGAGCGAAAGAATGCTGGGCACTGGTGGGGCAACCAATGCATGGATTGGCCGCCACTGATGGAGTTTCTCAAACAACGTTCGCTTCCGAAATCAGAGGAGGAAGAACGGGTGCTGTTCTACACCCCGAGCCCGGCCGTGTCGGCGTCACGAGCGTGGGTAAGCGTCGTGTCACAACAGCATCCACTCGCGATCAGTTCCGTCGACCTGCGACGTTCGTTGGAGAAAAGGAGTATCGTCGGTACGACAGATAACATCGGCGTCTTCGTCATTGATTTGAAAGCGGCGGGTTTGCAGCAACAGACCGAATCGGATCAACCGATCCGACTCACGCTCGATGGTCAGAGACTGACACTCGATGGCACCGCCAGCCAGGCCGACAAGATCTGGCTGAGCCGATTTGACGGGCAATGGCAAACCCAGGACGCACCCGATCCCACACAAAAGAACCCGCAACGATATGGTCCTTTCAAAGAGGCTTTCAACAACCGCTTCATGTTGGTCTACGGGACAACCGGTACGCCGGCGGAAAACGAGTGGGCTTTGAACAGGGCAAGGCTCGACGCCGAGTCATTCGGCTATCGCGGAAACGGGGCGCCGGAGATCCTCCCGGATTGGCAACTGGACGCCGAGGCGACCAGCGATCGAAACATCATCCTTTACGGCAATGAAGACACGAACATGGCTTTCGACCTTGTTATCGAAAACAGCCCGGTGCGTATTGGCAACCAGGCGGTGACACTTGGGGATCGAAACGTAGAGGATGACGATCTGGCCTGTCTTTTCATTCGACCTCGGAAGAACAGTGAACACGCCTCCGTTGGTGTTGTTGGAGGCACGGGTCTGGAGGGAATGAGGCTGACGGATCGGATTCCCTATTTCGTGTCCGGCGCTGGGTTTCCGGACTGTCTGCTGATCGAATCGTCAGTGCTGACCGATGGTGTTGACGGCGTATTGGCGACCGGCTTCTTCGGTATCGATTGGACCATCGAAACCGGTGACTTTGCTTATGCGCCGCAACTCGAAGCGTCCACGAAGTAGCCGGACCGATGGCGAGGATTGGCTCGCCTGAGCGATCCACGGCAGCAGCCGATAACCTCGCCGGAACTGGGTGCTTTGATCGGCGACGGTGGTGTCACAAAAGAAGCCATGCCGGAGTCTTCTGCGCAGGATCTAAGCGAGCACAGCGAGTCGCATGATGGTCGGCATCAACCGTTCCCATAAGTAATACATTCCCATAAAAAACGCGTCATCGTGTGATGCCACGCCCCCCGAGCAACAACCGCGGGCCTGCGCTCGAACAAAGCACACGACCACGCCATATATCGTACGCTTCAACAAGTCGCGGCTAGGAACGTGACCACCACGAGGCAGACTCGTGCCTCCACCCAGAATAACCGAAACCCAGTCCCAATCGACAGCCCCCGTCGGTTGGACAGGCCGGACACCATCCGTGTCCGATGGCAAAACCAATGCCAAGGGCCTTCTTCATCGCTATCGGTATGGCCGTGCTCGTGCTGGCTGGATGTGATGCCGCTGTCAACAGCGGCACGCAAGGCGAGCCGACACTCGGCGCTCTTGCTGTCGAGAATGTGGATGCCGTAGGCGTCGCATCAACCAATAGCTCGGGTGGCTCAAATCTGAGCGTTCGCACCTCAACCCCATTCTGTTGTGAACCCAACGAACGCATTCTCGAAGCACGGTATCAAAACGAGCCCATACACCCGTTGGCGGATTGCCAGTGGAAATTCTCGGATGGACGGACGATCAACGGTTGTGAAATCACCCACAACTTCGCGACGTCTGGTTTCCACTCTGCTTTGCTGTCGGTCGACCTTCCTTCTGGCGAGTCGGCGACCTACGAATTCGAAATCACACTGACCGAAGTCGGCAGCTTCGCCGACCCTGCATCGGTATTCGATACCGACATGAACGGCACAGGCGGGCAATTGGACAAGGGTGGCTCGGCTGACTCTCAAGGATCGAACGATGCCAATCCTTCGATCGTGGATAGTGGTTCCGATGACAGCGATGAATCGAATGAACAAGCCGACCCCTCGCAGGAGGCCGACGGCGAATCACAAGATGAGCCCAACGCGCAACCCGACAATGACGCTGACGACGTGACCGTCGTAGAGGAACAGGTCGATGTTGAACTGTTCGATGTCGATGCAGGCATTGACGTCGTGGTCTATGCCGGACGTCCCGTTCAACTCGATGGTGACGTCAATTACGAATCCGCTGCCGGCGAACCGACCATGACGTGGCAGCAACGAAGCGGACCTCCGGTAGCATGGGCGGATTCCCACCGCGGCCTGTCTCCCGTGCTGCGCGCACCCACGACCGCGCAGCCCATTCAGATTGAACTTGCGTTCGTCGTATCAACGAATGATCCCGCTGGTGACGTCAGCATCATGGAAGACACCATGATGATCACCGTTGAGCCCGTGCCGACATCGCTGAACATCGGCGATCCACGATGGGCCGAAGACTTGAGTGACGACTATGTGTCACTGCAGGATGCATTCGACTCCGGTGCTGCGACGATCACCATCCCGGACACCCGCGTACGAACAGTTGGTGAAACGCT
>JBMYUM010000300.1:0-5377 GCA_049605375.1 Phycisphaerae bacterium
CACGATTCGGTCTTGGGCATGGCACCCGCTACGCTTGCATCGAAAGCGGTCTAGTCCTCGCGCACAGTCGCAGCCCGTGGCTACGGCGCAACGTTTCGGACTCAGTCGGAAAAGGGAGACTGGCACGGCGGCGATCGGCCCACCGTCTGTCAGGTGACTTGTTCGTGCGTCAGTCAGGCCTTCCAGCGTGACTGCTTCTTGCCCTGATGATAATCCTGGATCATGTCGATGAGCAGTTTTCGATCGACCGGTTTGGTGATGTAGTCATCGCAGCCAACGGAGATGCACTTTTCGCGATCCCCTGACATTGCGTGTGCGGTGATTGCAATAATCGGCTTGGTGAAACCCGTTTCACGGAGTCTTCGGGTCGCCTCATAACCGTCCATCACCGGCATCTGCATATCCATGAGTACCACGTCAAAACGGCCATCGGCTTCGCCGTCCAGCGCTTTCTCTACACCGATCTGGCCATTCTCAGCAATGGTCACTTCGATTCCTGCTCGGGTGAGGATGAGCGTCACCAGTCGTTGGTTATCGATGGCGTCTTCGACGTAGAGAATCTTGCATGGTTCGTCCGACTGCGTCGGCTGTGCTTGGGGCTTGTTTTCTTGGATGGGCTGGGATCCTTGGGACGCATTCGCGTTCGCGTCGGGCTGCGTCGAGTTCACGAATGGCAGCGCCGTCATCGCTTCGACATATTCTCCCACGGTACCAAGCGTCTCTTCGAGGTCTTCGGAGACGGCATTCAGAAATTCGATCGTCTTCCCCGGCATGGTACCCGCGGATTCACGATCACCGCAAGCTTCAGTTGAAGGCTGTGAAACAGACGCGTGCAGCGCATCAAACGCTCGCCGGATTCCTCCTCCCGTGGTGACGTGCATTCCGTCCTGTGGATTGACTGGTGCCAACCACGCGGCGAGTTCTTTTATGTCGGATGCGATCATCGGCCCTGGTAGATAGGCGTCAGCACCGAAGGACGCTGGGTGCATTGTCAACGGAGGTTCGTTCGAATCGCTGTGAGCGACGATGATCGGTGTCTGCTTGTGATTTTCAATCGAGCGAATTGTCTTAATGGTGAGTGAGATGGCGTCGTTGGCGGCGTTGCTGTTCTCAAACGAATCGGAATCGCAGAGAAGAAGGAGAATCTTCGGTTCGGGCGTTTCACCGATCAATGGGCCCAAAGCCGGATTGGATGGCGTGGGCGCCTTGGTTACGCTTGCCGTGATTCCGACGGTCTCCAGCGCTTTCGCGACAGAACCGCAACGGTTCGGGTTATTGCCAACAACCAGTATTGCCATGACTCAAAAGCTTCTTAATCGGATTTCTGGTTCGTTCAATCTCTCGAAACTGGACATACTCCCCCGCAATAGACTTCGGCAATCCGCAGTTTTCACTGAATGTAGGGCTTGAGGTGGTCGACAATCCTGGATTTGCTTCCGGGGATACCCTGACGCATCATCGTTATCGGTCCGGTTGTGGGGCGAATGGAGCGTCCCAATACCCCTGGCTTGCAGCCACAACGCATAATGCCGCGATTACCGCGGCTTCTGTTCGCAGCACTCTGGGCCCCAGGTGAACCATCTGGAAATTCTGGTCTCGAAGCAGGCTGCGTTCAGCAGCATTCCATCCACGTTCGGCAGCAATAGCGAGACTAATGGAGGACCGGTCTTGCATGTTGGTGACGGCCAGCGGAAGCGACGAGTCCGCTTCGTAAATATCCAACGCCAGTCGCTCGTCGGCGATTGCCCCTTCCGAAAGTGCCTGCTGGATCCCATTGAAGTGTGTCACTTCTGGCACATGCGTATGAAATGCTTGTTCGGCCCCTTCGAGCAGGGCACGTCGCCATTCTTCTGTCCGCCATAACCTGCTGTCGCGGTATGACTTCTCCCCCTTCCCGGATTGGAAAAAGCAGATGCGTCTGACGCCGAGACTGGTGGCTTCCCGAAGGATTCGACGGGCGGTTTGCGGCCTGGGAAGGCCTACGATCAGGTCGATGGTCAGGACAGCCGGATCGATCTGCGCTTTCCAGGCTATACCCAGTTGAAGACCGCGCTCATCCATGCGGATGACCGTGGCTTTTCCCCGTGGACCGTTGGCGACGCCAACATCAATCACGTCGCCAACTCCGGCCTTCAGAACTTCGGCAAGATGAAGATACCTCGGGTCCTGGCTGTCGAGGTCGAGCGTTGCCGTTTGCTCCGGCAAGAGCATGAGGTTCATGCTGGTTGTCTATCCCGGTTTGGTCATCGACATCGGGTCCAGCGCCTGATTGAGTTCATCATCGCTGAGCACCTTGTGTTCACGTGCCACTTCCCTGACGGTCTTACCGGTTTGGTACGCTTCTTTGGCGATGGCTGCTGCTTTGTCATAGCCGATGATGGGAGCGAGGCTTGTACACATGGCAAGCGACCCCTCGATGAGTTCGGCGCATCGTTCCTCGTTAGCTTCGATGCCGTCGACGCATCGGTCAGCGAAAACACGACAGCCCTGCGACAGCAACTGAATCGACTCGAGCAGATTGTGGGCCATCATCGGCATCATAACATTCAGTTCGTAGTGACCGTCACGACAGCCGATGGTGATGGCGGTGTCATTGCCCATGACTTGCGCGGCGACCTGGATGAGCATCTCACTCATAACGGGATTCACTTTTCCCGGCATGATGCTGCTACCCGGTTGCACGGCCGGCAAGAGGATTTCCCCGATTCCGCAGCGCGGACCGCTTGCAAGCATGCGGATATCATTCGCCACCTTGGTCACACTGACCGCGATGGTCTTGAGTTGCCCGCTCGCTTCGCACACACCATCTTTTGCAGCCTGCGCTTCGAAGTGGTCGGTTGCGGGTTTGAATTCTCTCCCGGTCGCATTGGAGAGTTTTGCACAAACCCGCTGGTCGAATTCCGGATGTGTGTTGATACCTGTTCCAACCGCCGTGCCGCCGATCGGAAGTTCCTGCAATGCCTGGACTGCCCTATCAACGCGCTCGACCGCCAGTTCCATCTGCCGCGCATAGCCACTGAATTCCTGTCCCAGACGGACGGGGGTGGCGTCCTGCAGGTGGGTACGACCGATCTTGACAATCTGATCGAATGCGTTGGCTTTTTCCCGCAGCTTTTGGGCCAGGTGTGCGACGGCGGGACGAAGTTGTCCTGCCAGAGCCTCAACAGCCGACACGTGAATCGCCGTCGGGATGACATCGTTCGACGACTGCCCCATGTTGACATGATCGTTGGGATGGACCGGATCTTTTGAGCCGATGGTTCCTCCGCTGATCTCGATGGCTCGATTGGCAATCACCTCATTGGTGTTCATGTTGGTGCTGGTGCCGGAACCGGTCTGAAAGATGTCGACCACGAAGTTGGCATCGAGATTTCCTTCGACGACTTCTTGTGCCGCCTGGTCAATCAGACGGGCGACGCTCTCGTCCAGTCTTCCGAGTTCCAGGTTTACCTGTGCTGCCGACTGTTTGATGAGGCCGAGGGCTCGAACAAATGGACGAGTGACGCGGTATCCGCTGATGGGGAAATTTTCAACCGCTCGTTGCGTTTGCGCCCCCCAGTAGGCTCCCTCCGGAATTGTCATTTCGC
Source organism: Phycisphaerae bacterium (assembly GCA_049605375.1). Classification (GTDB taxonomy): domain Bacteria; phylum Planctomycetota; class Phycisphaerae; order UBA1845; family UBA1845; genus JADFOB01. The sequence goes on from JBMYUM010000300.1 coordinate 3,588, forward strand.
CCATGCTGTCTTTTTCAATCCGCGCCTGCGTTGCCATCGCCAGGGTTCCTTTCTGACCGTTCCGATCGAGTCGTGATCGGGTCCTTCGTTGCTGCTCATGCCCTTTCAACCGGCATGTGTCGGGGAGACGGACCATGATTCCGCTCCGCAATGATTCTAGCATTGGCTGAAGCGGACCGGTAGTGACGGCACGCGGATTCGGGGGAGGCCACTTCCCGTTACTCGGGCGCTGATGCCAGGGACGCGATGTCATTCACGTCGTTTTCGCATTGCGGCTTCCGGTCGTCTACGTCATGCATGGCGTGCCTGATCCACCAGAAACAGAGTGCTGCCAAGAGGCCGCTTCCCATGCAGGCATACCAAAGTGATGGGGCGCCCCATTTTGCGAGAATGAGACCACCGGCGGGTGCCCCCAGCATCATGGCCGAGGCGAAGGACGTACCCATGATGCCCATGTATCGACCGCGCATCGCAGGCGGTGCAAGGTCACCGACGATGGTCATCATGAGTGGAGCATGCATGAGTTCGCCCAGCGTCCAGGTTGCCACGCCGACGGCTGCCAGGGGCATGGTGGTTCCAAGAAGATTGACCATGTATCCGAGCCCGATCAGGATCGCACCGATCATCATCACCTGATAGCGCCTCATCTTTTCGACGAGCAGCGTTATGGGGAGTTGCAGTGCGACAATCATGATTCCGTTCAGGGCAATCAAGCGCCCGTAGCTATCGTCGTCGATTCCCTGCTTCTTGAGGAAGACCGACAGCGTTGAGATGTGTTGCAGGTAGACCAGCATGCAGAGAAAGACCGCGAGAAAATAAACCTGAAATGTTCTGTCGCGGGCAACATGTCGTAGGGTTTCCCAATTCCCGACGTCGGCATCCTTATCTTGGGTTGATTCTTGCGCTACCGGTTGGTCTGTCGCGGCGTTGTCAGCGGTGTCCAGCATTCCTGGGTGGGTATCGCGAATCCCAATCAGGATGACCATTGCGAACAGTGTTGCGGTCAGTGCATCGACTTCGAAGAGGAAGCGGTACGAGTGCTTGGCGAGGAATCCGCCGAGGATCGGTGCGACACTGAATCCCAGGTTGATGCAAAAGAACATCAGGCCGAACGCCTTCGGACGATCAATCGGCGGGACGAGGTCAGAGATCATGGCCTGTGCTGCCGGCCGATACATTTCCGCCGTCAGCGCGAACATGAAGATCGCAACGTAGATCGCGGTGGTTGTGGTGAGGTAAGAAAACACCACAAGGACAATCGCGCCACCGACGAGAGCGATCAGCATGACCGGTTTTCGTCCGATGTGGTCGGCCAGGAATCCGCCCAGCAGGGCTGCGGCGAGCGAGCCTGCTCCGAACAGGCCGAGGCTTGTGGATGCTGCACTTTCGGAAAATCCCAATTCCTGGTTTAGATATCGGGTCAGGAAGATGATGACCATCGTCCCGGCTCGATTGACGAGCATACCGAGACAAAGGAGGTAAATCGCGAACGGGAGTTTGGTATAGGCGCTCAGCATGGGATTGTGCTCTGGGGCGATTTCTCTCGGGCTCGATCATACCGGGTATCCGTTCTTTGCCTACCAAATCGAATGACACGTATGCGGAAACTTGGTTGTCCGATAGAATGGATGGGAAAAAGTCGTCTTCTGGCTTGCTCAAAAAGGAATCATGATGGACGTGACTTTGCATGTGTTACGGCGGCTGTCTGCCGGTCTATTCTTTGTGCTGGTGGCATTATCTGTTGCTTGCAACCCGCCGCTGACCAGTGCGCTCGATCTGGACGGCGACGG
>JBMYUM010000301.1:0-5352 GCA_049605375.1 Phycisphaerae bacterium
CACGCACTCAGGTTATCAAGGAACCGTTCCACTTCCTGCGTGATGGGGGGAAGGTCATAGCGTTCAAAGTGGCTTCGCGAAGCGCGAATCAACAGCTGCAGATCGGAGAGGATCCAACGGTCAATATCCTGCCGCTCAGACAGCGGTAGCTCAGGGACTGAGGGGTCAAAACCGTCCAGATTCGCGTAGTTGCAGAAGAAAGCATATGTGTTCCACAATGGCAACAGCACGCGTCGACGCGTCTCGTCAGCAGGACCTGACGTGACTTTGCACATCTGTTCGCCGCTGACAGTCTGGTCAAGCGTGGTACCGTCGCGCAAATCAATGCTGATCGGCTCGTTCGGGTGCCGCGTGCCAAACGGCAGGTCAGTCGTAGGCGTCTGGCTGCAGTACATCCACCGCATGACGTCCACGCCGATCTGTTCTGCCGCCTCCTCAAACCAGATGGCGGTGCCGTCCGATTTGTGCATCGGACGACGTTCTTCATTCAACACCAAAGCGTGACCGAGGACGTTCTTGAACGGAGGACGACGCTTCTCCTTACCCATTTCCATCATCGTGCTCATGGCCAGGATGGCGTAGAACCAGTTGCGGAACTGTCCGGGGAAGCACTCCGTGATCAGGTCGGCGGGAATCCACTCATCCCAGTATTCCGGGTCAGTGTTGTACTTGGTTGTGGAATAGGCCACGATACCGGCATCGAGCCACGGGTTGCCGACGTCCGGAATACGCTGCATGCGGTCGTTTCCACATTTCTCGCATGTGATGAAGACGCGATCGACATAAGGGCGGTGGGGCGTATGACCCTCAAACTCGCTCCAGCCAGCCACGGCGCGTTCCTGAAGCTCTTCCCGGCTTCCAATGACCTCGAAGTGACTGCACTTGTTGCACTCCCAGATTGGCAGTGCCAGTCCCCAGTATCGTTTCTTCGAGATCATCCAGTCCTTCATGGTGGTCAGCCAGTCGAGCTCTCGTTCCTGGCCGTACATGTTGGCTGGTAACCAGTTGACCTGGCGCGTGACATCCTTGATTTCCTCGCGCCAGTCCATGGAGATGTACCATTCACTGACCAGGCGGAAGACGAGCTCGTCACCCGTTCGCCAGCAGTGGGGATACACGTGTGGGTAGGTTTCCGTCGCAAACAGGAAACCTTTTTCCTTCAGAATGCTGAGGATGAGTTTCACCGTTTCCGGATCGGTTGCCCGATGACCGGTCAGCGGACCGAAGCCTTCAATGAAACGACCATCCCCATTCAGGGGAGCAATCGCGACCAACTCTTCCTTTACCCCCCAGATGTGGTCGACGTCACCGCAACCCGGAGCTGAATGGACGATGCCGGTACCTTCGCCGGCCACGACGAATGCTTCACCCTTGGTGGTCTTTCCAGGATCGAACACCCGGTGACCTTCGCGACCGGCCAGCCACTCTCGCTGGCCCGGTTCGAGAATATCCATGGGTTCGGCGAAGCCCCCGGCGCGCTGCTGCGCTTCAAGGTCGTCAAAGGGACCGTCGTAGGTCCATCCGACCATCTCGCGGCCTTTTACGGTACCCTCAATTTCGTAGCCACCCTGTTCGTTGAACATCTGGTGCAGCGTCTTGAGTTTGGGCACATCCTTCGGCCACGGTCCCAGGCCAAATCCTTCCTTGAACTCCTTCTCAAGTCGTTTGAAGTTCAGGTTCTCTTTCGCGAAGTAGTAGAGACAACCATCCTTTTTCGAACGTAACTGCACGTAGTCCAGCTCACCATTCACCGCACACCCGGTATTGGCGGAAAGTGTCCACGGGGTCGTGGTCCAGACGAGCAGGTACTCTTTTTCACGGCCTCGGATGGGGAATCGCGCAAAAACGGCGGTGTGTGTCGTCAATCGCCGTCCTTCGGCGATCTCCATGTGTGAGTAGGCACAACCGGCGCGCCCGGACCATGGCATGACATCCGTCCCCTTGTACAGGTGACCGGATTCATGGCATTTCTTAAGGAAGGACCAGATGGTGTAGTTGTTCTCCTCCGACATGGTGAAGTAGGAGTCGGTCCAGTCCATCCAGTAGCCAAGGCGTTTGCTCTGTTCGGTTTGAATTGCGGCGTATTTCTTGACACGCTCTTTGCAGGTTTCCGTGAATGTCTCAAGCCCGATTTCTTCGATTTCCTGCTTGGTCGTGAGATTGAGCTGACGTTCGACCTCCACCTCGACCCACAGGCCCTGGCAGTCAAATCCGTTCTGGTACCGAAGATCGTGGCCTGTCGCAGCAAAATAGCGGTTGAAGACGTCCTTATAGGTTCGTCCCCAGGCATGGTGGACACCCATTGGGTTGTTGGCCGTGATGGGGCCGTCAAGGAATGACCACTTGGGCTTTCCCCGGTTCATGCTGCGGAGTTTTTCGAAAGCCTCCGTTCGCTCCCAAAAGGCGAGGACATCCCGCTCCATAGCCGGGAAATCCACCTTGGTATCGACCCTGCGAAATGGCATGCACATCTCCTGGAGAACGAATGTCCTCGATATCACGAAGCTACAGGTCGCCCGGAGGACGACTCAGGCCGCTGTACGAATAAGGCCCGCGACCTGGCGCAAAGAAACCGTCAGCAACTATAACGAGGCGATCGCTTGATGGAAGACGACCACCACGAGGTTGTTCCGCTCCCTTGGGCCGGACGACGGAATATTCCTGTTCCACGCTAGCTCAAGAAGGTTATCTGACCCGACGATAAACGAGGTGGCTGTGGGTCTCCACTCCCTTACCGGGGTGTACAGCCACAGGGGGTCCGGGTCTCGGCGAGCTTGGATTCCCTGTTTTTTTGCGCATCGATCCCAATGTCCATCATGGGGTCCGCATGGGACCATGCTCGATCACTCAGCCAGGGCTTGAATCTTGCCGGCTTTCTCAAGCATTTCGCACATCTGCACCGCTGCTTCCTGAGGCGTCACCTTGGAGTTATCAATAACCAGCTCAGGGCTGTTGGGTGCTTCATACGGGTCATCGATACCGGTGAAGCCTTTGATCTCGCCTGCGCGCGCTTTCTTGTAGAGACCCTTCGGATCGCGCTCTTCGCACACTTCGAGCGGGGTATCACAGAATACTTCGAAGAAGTCGCCGGCACCGATGACTTCACGTGCGGCGTCGCGGTCCGCGCGGTACGGGCTGATGAACGCCGTGATCGTGATAATGCCGGCGTCAGCAAACAGCTTGCCGACTTCGCTGATACGACGAATATTTTCCGCGCGATCTTCGGCAGAGAAACCAAGGTTCTTGTTCAGCCCGTGACGAATATTGTCGCCATCGAGAACGTATGCCATGTGTCCGCGCTGAATGAGTGCGTGCTCCAGGGTGTAGGCGATGGTGCTCTTGCCTGAACCGCTCAGTCCGGTTGTCCAGACCAATGCGCCTTTCTGCTTGAGAAGTCCCTCCCGTTCGTCTCTGCCGACGTGTCCCTCGTGCCAGGTGATGTTGGTTGCCTTGATGTTCGTCACGAATTTCCCTTTCTACGGTTTGATTGAAAAGGCCGCAGTATAGGAACTCGGTCCGGACCACTCAAGCGATGGCGGGCCACGCAAAATCGGCTTTCGAATGGGTGGTCACCCGCGGGATGCTCCGATAACGTGAGGGCATCGAAGTTGGTCGAAATCCGGATTGGCGTGAGGTGCCACACCAACGACGCTGGCAGATCGTGAGAGTTCCTGAGGTGAGGTGCTACGCAGCCCTATTGTCCCAGCTTGGCGCTGGCAGACGCTGGTCGAGCCGTTTGGAGCCGCACGGTTCATTCCGGTGCACGACGCCCGCATGGTTCATCATAGCGCTGGTTGTGCAGACGGGCACGGGATGTGGAACCGAGGGCGATCTCGCATCCTTGCGATCGCTTGAAGATCGATCCGAGGTGCCGGTCAATGCGGAGCTGCTCCTGCGGATCGCCCATCTGAGTGATGCTCAACTCGTCGACGAGGAATCGCCAGGCAGGCAGGTTGGTTTCCAGTCGGTTGTTGCTTCGGCCTGGCGTCCCCATGAGTCCTTTACGCTTCATTTGCTGGACGGCGTTGTCAGGGCGGTCAACCGGCATCACGTGTCAGAGGGGGCCATCGACCTGCTCGTTCACACGGGTGACGCCGTTGATAATGCTCAGCAGAATGAGCTGACGTGGTTTCTCGCTATTCTTGACGGTCAACCGGTCAATCCCACCAGCGGCATCGACACTCGACCTGATGCCGATCGACCGATGCCGTTGGAAGATCCCCATCTGCCGTTTGCGCCGATGGGGCTCTATCGTCATGGCATCCACGGCTCCGCCTCCACCATCCCATGGTATGGACTCTTGGGAAATCACGACCGATTCGCGCAGGGACTTTGGCCAGTCATTTCGTTACCTGGGGATCGTCTCGTGGCTCCCTTGCCCTTACGCATTCGCTTCGGTCTCTTCACGCCGCGTGCGCTCGATCCGGAATCTGCGTGGAGCTTTGCACCCGTGACGCCCGGGCAGGTCGGACCACCTGCGGTGTTTCTTACGGCCCGGCCTGTTCCACAAAACGGAGCGCGTCGATTCCTGCGTGCAGGAGATTTTGTTGCGGCACACCAGGATCTTGGTGCATGGCCGCGCGCCGAAGGCGTCGAAGACCGCGACACGATGCCATCGTTGGAAGACTCCTGGTACGTCGTTGATGCGACGGATCGCATTCGCATCATCGGATTGAATACGTCTGACCCGGACGTGCTGCTTCCGCGTTCGAGTTACGTCGATGGTGCCATCGGACGCAGGCAGGCCGCTTTCCTGGAGGCTGAACTGAATCGGGCAATGGTTGACGATGTGTGGGTTATCGTGATGACCCATCATCCGAGCAGCACGCTCCAGCCGGCCTATGGTTCGGCCTATTCACCCAAGTCGTTTCGAGCCTTACTGCGATCGTTCTCGTGCGTAAAGATCCATCTCTGTGGGCATCTCCATGTCGGCATGATCTTTGATCAGGGGGGATATTTTGAAATGCTGGCGCCGTCGATCATTGACCCACCTCATGAAGGGCAAGTCGTCGAATTGTATCGCGCAGGTGATCAACAAGCTGTCATTCGGTACTTCCGATTGGGTGACGATGCCGCACGTGGCCCTGCACCGGAAGGAGAGGAACAGGTATTTGAAGACCCGTTCGAATCCCTCCGTGATCAGGCGCGTGAACGATCGGCGGCCTGGCCGTAGGGCGATCATTCATCTTTGCTGAAGTCAACCTTGGGCACTTCCTTGGCGGCTTCGCTTGATTTGAAGTACTCACGCTTCTCGACTCCGGCGATGGAGGAGACAATTCGCCCACCCAGCTTTCGAACGAACCCGTTGAGTTTTTCGACCGCGTCGTTGTATCGTTTGCGTTCGACAGCCAG
>JBMYUM010000302.1:0-5108 GCA_049605375.1 Phycisphaerae bacterium
ACCAGAGTGGTCCGGCACGAACTTTGAGATCAAATATCGTGCCGAGGGTCGGCCGATCTATCGGCAGGCGTATGTACGTGGGGCTCGATGAGACGGATGGATCCCGACGTCGTAGATGGGCATGCTTAGACAATCACCCGAGCATCGCACCCGAGCATCGCACCCGGCATCGCGGGCATCCCGAACAGAGGCACCCGAAGCCGGACACCATGTTGCGATTACCCTGCGCATTTAGTTGAGCGGTCTGACGCAGTCTTCGTAGGACGCTCGCCCTTCACCCGGATAGGACAGATCGGTGTCGACCAGCGCCGCCGGTAGTGTGTCCTTCGACCACCCGTTTCCACGCACAATCACGCACTGATAGGCTTCCCACGTGCCTTCGCCACCGAGAAAACTCGGATAGGATGAGAGCCGTTCGGAACGGTAGTGATTGTAGTAGCCGTCAACTTCCGTGCCTTCGATGAGAATCTTCTGGTAGTCAGCATGGCCGTCGACAAAGGATCGCGTGAAAGTCCAGTCGCGGCAGTGCCAGCCGGAGATTGTCTTCAACACACCGATGTCGATTCCGGTAATGAAATCGCACTGATCGTTGGCAGCCGCCCATGCCCATCGGCCGATGTTTTCTTCAAAGTAGAGCGTGCGTGACGGCGTGGGAACGCGTGAAGTCGGACGCATGTAGGGTGAGTTGCTGAACATGGGATTGCTACCCGTACTGACAAACACCATGAACAGGTTGGCCGCGTAGCTGTTGCCGAAGTGGTCGTACGACGAACGTTCGTCATTGGCGATCCAGTCTTCGCAGTGTCCGCCACGGGGCGGTCCGTCATCGCCGGGGCATTTGAACAGATCGAGATCAAGCTGGGTGTCGCGTTCCGCCCCGATACGGTCGAATGTTGGCAGCAGGTTGTCCTTGAATCCGCCGGGATAGAGGATGTCATTCATTGGACGCGTGGCGGGTCCAAACCCGGCTCGCGTTCCATACTTGCTGGTGAGGAATTCGAACTGACCACCCGGTCCGTCCACGAATCCCGGGCGACCGACGCCGCTCTTTCCGCCCCACTCATATGCGCCGACGAAGGTTGGATCCTGGGAGTCCTGCAGATACTGACTGGGATGCACTGGTACGCCCCATCCCTGTGGATCGTCGGCCTCATAAACGCGGCTGCTGGTGGCAATACCCTTGAGATGCGCCAGACATTTCGCCTTCTTCGACTGGCATCGCGCCGATTCCAGCGACGGTAGCAAAATTGAAATCAACAGCGCGATGATCGAAATCACGACGAGAAGTTCGATCAGAGTAAACGCTGAACGGCGCTGCATGGGGCAACGGTCTTCAGCGACATGGAGCAACGAACGGCGCATGGCTGAGCTTCCTGAGAGATGGACTCGAAACAAATTTTGGTGGATCAGACCCGACGATATGATAACAAATGTTACAAGAAATAACAGGAAAACTTCGGCTTTGAACAGGCTGGAAACGGCCCGGCGTGTCGCTCAAACGCCATTTAGGAGAGGAATGTGACGCATCATCCCGAGTCTTGGACGGCATTGGCAGCCAGTCGCACCGTGGTACTCCGCGCCATGCGCTATGCGGTTATTGTCGGGGCGGTACTGATCACAATCAATCATGGAGATGCGTTGATTGCCGGCGACGTGACCGTCGGCCGTGGCGTGAAGATGGGGCTGACCTTGCTGGTGCCCTATACCGTCTCGACCCTTTCCAGTGTTGGGGCCATCCGCAGCATGCAGTCCGCGGATCGAAACTGCCCCAGATAAAGCGTTGACCCACAAAAATTACCTACTTTGAAATTCGCGTGCCCCGACGTTACCATGTCCGCGAGGTTGGGAGATTCACAGGCCAACATCCAGAATCGATTTCGTGTTCTCGGGGTGAGGAAGAAGCTATGCATCGACGTACTTTGATCGCAATCTTTCCGTGTTTGATGGCGTTGACTGGTCCTTTGGCGATGACTCCATCCGTGCATGGAAATGCGGTGGCTGGCATCGGGCAGAAGGGGAGCCTGCTGGTCTTCCCCAATGTAGAGATCAAATGGAATGCTGCCGGTGAGATCACACGTGACACGTTTCTTCAGATCAACAACGGCCACTACACGCCGGTTGGTGTTCAGCTCTATTTCCGTAACGGTGATCCACCGCTGGAAGCCGTTGACGGTGCCATGCCAGAGCGAAGTCATCCGGGTTTCAACCACGCGGGATGCCGGCTGAATTTCGGTTGGTACGAGTCCCGGTATTGGTCGGCCGCGACCGGTCAGCCGGACGGCTGTTCGTTCTCCGTATTGGATACGGGAAACCCCATGGGGCGTCCCGACCCGGAAGTGCCCGGCGGCAGAGTGCTGCGTGGCTGCATCTACGCCTGGGCTGTGGATCCCGAGGGAGCTGAGATGAACTGGAACTCGCTCTCGGGGACCGCTCTGGTCACCGACTACGCGTCATTCTCGGGATGGGAGTACCCCGCGGTGGGATTCGATGCGCTGGCAGGGCAGCGCGGCGATACGCTGCCGGAACCTGGCGTGCTTCGTCTGGATGACATTGAATACGAGCGTCCGCCCAACCAGCTCTTCTTGAATTTCTGGGCGTCTGGAACTTATCCTCTGACCCCCGGTTCGCCGCCCGTGCACGTCGACACACTCTTGACGTTGCTCCCTGCAAGTCAGGATTTTCGGCAGAACAACGACGGCTGCGTGGTGACGAAAGCGAGTTTCGACATTCGCAACATGTTCGGTGACTTTCTGTCGGGCACGCACCATTGCGTGGAATGCTGGGATCAGTCTCGGCTGAGTAGTTATGGCATTCCCAACCACTTCTTCTTCGAACATCTGCATACCGTGACTGGCACGGCGCTGATTGACGGTCACCGAAGTGTTGGATTCTGCGGGCCCGAAAGCGTGCAAGCCGCGCTCCTCGGGGTTTCGGCGCGCTTGCTGACCTTTAATCCGCTGGCAGGCATGGGAGACTGGAATCAAAGTGGGCCGCTCGACCTTGAGGACTTTGCGGTTCTTCAGGGTTGTATCGAAGCGTCGGGGGCCGGTGGTGTCATGGCCGACGAAACGTGCCTCGGTGTCTTCGACATCGACGCCGACGGTGATGTCGATCTGAAAGATTTTTGCGCTTTCGACGCAGCCATTGCCCAAACGAGCCAGACGTTTTCCGGTTTTCCAGTTACGCCGCAGGGGGAAGAATCGGCGATCGTTCGCTACGATGTACCGGCACCGCCTGCACCGTGACGACGGATTGAGTGGTGGGCGTGACGAACCATCGACCTTGTGCATCCAAGGGCGGCAGGAAGCCGTCGTGCGGGCGCGGTCGGCCGAGTGATTGAATGGGAGACAGGTAATGGACTTCTTCGAACGGTCGCTCGACATGCATCGCGAGCACAAGGGTAAGTTTCAGATTGCCTCGAAGGTTCCACTCGCCTCCCGTGACGATTTGTCGCTGGCTTATACGCCGGGCGTTGCGCGCCCCTGCGAGAGGATTGCGGAGGAGCCGGCGTCAGCGTACGAATTGACGGCGAAAGGAAACACCGTCGCCGTCTTGTCTGACGGATCGGCTGTTCTGGGGCTGGGCAACATCGGTCCGGCGGCCGCGCTGCCGGTCATGGAAGGTAAAGCCATTCTCTTCAAGGAATTCGCGGATGTGGATGCGATCCCGATCTGCGTTGATGTTGCCAGTGATGAAGAACTGATCGCAATCGGCAAATCCCTGGCTCCGACATTCGGCGGAATCAACCTTGAGGATATCGGCGCGCCGCGCTGCTTTGCGGTGGAAGACGCCTTGCAGGATATCGGTATCCCCGTTTTTCATGATGATCAACACGGCACGGCTATTGTCTTGCTGGCGGCCTTGTCAAATGGTGCGAAGATCATCGACAAGTGCATTGCTGATATGACGGTCGTGATCAATGGTGCCGGTGCGGCGGGGACGGCCATTGCCAGAATCCTACATTGCCAATCCAAACAGGGCGACGGTTGCATGTGCGCTGCCGATGTTATCGTCTGCGATTCTCGCGGCATCATTTCGGAATCGCGAACGGATTTGAATGAACAGAAGCGATCGTTGCTGAAAGTAACCAACAGTAAGAATCGGAGCGGAACCCTCCATGATGCACTGCGAGGAGCGGATGCATTCATCGGGGTCTCGAAAGGGAATCTGCTGACGCGCGATGATGTCAGGACGATGGCATCGGACCCGATTATCCTCGCGATGGCCAATCCGACGCCGGAAATCATGCCGGACGAAGCCCGCGCTGGTGGGGCCGCCGTGGTTGGTACGGGGCGAAGTGACTTCCCTAACCAGGTGAATAATGTATTGGCGTTTCCGGGGATCTTTCGTGGTGCTCTCGATGCACGGGCGACACGAATCACGGATGCCATGAAACTGGCCGCGGTGACGGCGTTGGCTGGTTCGGTTGACGATCCGTCACCCGACAAGATTCTTCCCGATCCGCTTGATCGATCGGTTGCTGGGAAAGTGGCCGACGCTGTCCGCGAAGCGGCCCGTCAGAGCAAGGCCCGTCAAAGCAAAACGCCGACGCCATCGTGAGATGACGCCGGCGTTTCATGCAATTCAATCTGTGTGCCATGTCTTGGCACGGAAGACCAAGTAAGGCAATCGCAGCTAGTCTGCCTGGGTTACGGTGATCGGGCCGTTGTGGGTTTCGAGTGAGATCGTCTCGCCGCCTTCGCCGAGCGTGCCAACGAGCGTTCGCTTCGTGGATCGAACGGCACGCATGGGTTCATCGCAGTGGATACCACCGTTGTGTGTGCTGCAGCGAAGGAGCGTAGATACACCGGGGGGCACCTCAAGATTGATGGCACCATTGTGGCTGCTCAGGAAACCGCCGACTTCCTTTGCGTCCAGGATTCGCGCCTTGATCCGACCATTGTGCGTGTTGATATTGACATGCGTTCCAGTGTACTCGACGTCAACCGGGCCGTTGTGGGTTCGGCAGTGCAGCGTGCCATCGCCCGATACCGCGGCGATGTGACCGTTATGTGAGAACAAGCTGACGTTGCCGTGTGCGTTCTTCACATCGATGTCACCGTTGTGGGTCTCTGCGAGTAACCCGTCCCGGACGCCGTCGACAAAGA